>CAXUES010000197.1:0-791 GCA_964250185.1 uncultured Solirubrobacteraceae bacterium
GCCCGGCGCCCACGAGCAGAACCTTGCCTTTTGAGGGCGTCGCGTGGTCGAGCGCCTACGTGACGCGCTCGCAGGCCTGCAACACCCTTTAGGTCCCTGGCCGCATCATCGCCCATGTGCCCGGGGATCCTCACCCGTTCTCCATGGCCTCCAACGGACCCAGCGCGAGCGGCGACGAGCAGCTCGACGACACCGCGTCGCGGCGCCTCGCGCGGATGGCCACCACGGGCGCCTCCCGGCAGGACGTCCTCGACGCGCTCCTGGCCGCCGCCCGGGAGCAGCTGCCCACGGCGGACGTCTCCGTTGCGCGGGTCGGGAGCGAGGGGCCCGGCGAGGACGTCGCGGTGGAGCTGCCCTTCGACGTCCGCGCCGACCGCCACCTCGTCGTGCGCGCGCCGCTGCCCGAGACGCACGCCCGCGTCGTGGAGGTGCTCGAGCTGCTCGTGGCCCTCGCGGCGTCGGGCCTCGCGCTGCGCAGCGCGCGCAGCGAGGCCCGGCGCGACGGCCTCACCGGGCTGCTCAACCGGGCGGCGCTGAGCGAGCGGCTGACCGAGGAGATCACCCGCGCCCGGCGGCAGGACTCGCCCCTGGCCTGCGCGATCCTCGACCTCGACGAGTTCAAGCGCCTCAACGACACCCAGGGCCACCTCGCCGGCGACGCGCTGCTGCAGCGCGTCGGCGAGTACCTGGAGGCCGTCACCCGGCCCTTCGACGCCGTCGCCCGCTTCGAGTACGAGGGGCGGGTCGGGTACGGCCTGTACGAATACTGGGCGTTCGGCCCGCATCCGCGC
>CAXUES010000197.1:801-6032 GCA_964250185.1 uncultured Solirubrobacteraceae bacterium
CCCGGCCCTTCGACGCCGTCGCCCGCTTCGGCGGCGACGAGTTCGTCGTGCTCATGCCGGGGATCTCGCGGGAGCACACCGAGGACGCTGCGGGCCGCCTCCTCTGGGCGCTGCGCGAGGCGCTCTCCAGCCACGCCGACCGCACGGGCGCGTCCATCGGGCTGGCGATGTTCGAGCCCGGCATGGACGGCGCCGACCTGCTGGACGCCGCCGACAGCGCGCTACGCGAGGCCAAGGACGCGGGCGGCGGGGGCTGGGTGGTGGCCGGGGCGCAGACCGGGCCGGCCGGGACGCCCAACGGCGACCTGCAGCTCGCGCTGGGCGGCGACACCAGCGTGCTCTTCCAGCCCGTCGTCGACCTGGCGACCAACGGCCTGGTCGGCGTCGAGGCGCTCAGCCGCGGCCCGGGCTCCCTCGAGCACCCAGAGGTGCTGCTCGACCAGGCGCGGGCGCTCGGCCGCCTCGTCGCGCTCGACGAGGAGCTCCACCGCCAGGCCTTCCACGCCGCCGACGCCATGGGCCTGCGCTCGCCGCTGTCGCTGTTCGTCAACATCGAGCCCGAGACGCTCGCGCGCATCGTCGGCTCGGACCGCTTCTGGCAGCGGACCGCGCGGACCTTCGCGGCGCTCAGCGAGGTGACCGAGCGGGCGGTCATCGACCGCCCGGGCGCGGTGCTGCGCGGCTGCCGCCGGCTGCGGGAGCTCGGGTGGGGGATCGCGCTGGACGACGTCGGCGTGGCGTCGCGCGCGCTCGCGCTGCTGCCGCTCGTCGCTCCGGACGTCATCAAGCTCGACCGCCGCCTCGTCCAGGACGAGCCCGGTCCCGCCGCCATCCGCGCGCTGCTCGCCTGCGGGGCGCAGGCGCAGTCCGGGGGCGCGCGCATCCTCGCCGAGGGCATCGAGACCGAGGCGCACCGCCTCGCCGGGCTCGCGCTGGGCGCGCAGCTCGGGCAGGGCTTCCTGTTCGGTGCGCCGAGCTCTGAGGTGCCCGGCTTCGAATCCGCGGCGCCGATCCCGCGCACGCTGTCGCCCCGCGCGGTGCGGGGGATGACGCCGTTCCACCTGCTCACCGCCGAGCACCCCGCCCAGCAGGCCGGCGAGGCGCTGGTCCTCGGGCTGCAGGCCGAGCTCCTGCGCCGGGCGGCGGCGGCGGGACCGACCGCGCTCGTGGTCTGCGGGCACGGCTTCCCGGTGCCCGGGGCAGCTGCCGGAGGCCTGCGCGAGGCCGGCGTGCAGGCCGGCCTCGTCGCCTGGCTGTCGGCCGCCACGCCGCCCGAGGTGCCCGACGGCATCCACCACCAGCAACTCGACCCGTCCGAGCCGGCCGCCCAGGAGTGGACCTGCGCGCTGCTGACCCCGAACGCGGCCATCGCGATGGCCGCCCGCGCCGACCCGCGCGAGCCCGACCGGTGGCGCTTCGCGATCAGCCACGATCGCGACCTGGTGGTCGCCACCGCGCACGAGCTGGTCAGCCGCCTGCGCTGACCGCCCGGCGCCGGCGTCAGCGCCGGCGCAGCACGACCCGCCCGCCGCGGCCCGGGATCATCGTGACGTTGCGGTGCAGGGGCCGCTCGGCCTCGGGCTCGGCCGCCTCGAGGTCGAGCTCGGAGGCCATGGTGCGCAGCACGATGCGCATCTCCGCCAGCGCGAGCGCGGCGCCGAGGCAGCGCCGCGTCCCGCCGCCGAAGGGCAGCCACTCGTAGGTGCCGGGGCGGTGGCCGTGCCAGCGCTCGGGCCGGAACGCGTGGGGCTCGGGGTAGAGGTCCTCGCGGTGGTGGACGAGCAGGATGCTCACGCTGACCGGCGTCCCCGCGGGCACCGCGTACTCGCCGAGCCGCCACGGCACCTGGACGCGCCGGCCGACGATCGGCACGACGGGCCGCACGCGCATCGACTCCTGGATGACCGCCTCGACCTCCTCGGCCTCGGTCGGGCCGTCCGCGGAGGGCGCGTCGCGCACGGCCGCGCGCAGGCGCTCGTGCGCCTCGGGTGCGCGGACGAGGCGCTCCCAGGTCCACGAGAGCTGGTTGGCGGTCGTCTCGTGCCCGGCGAGGACCAGCGTGAGGAGCTCGTCGCGGACCTCGTGGTCGGTGAGCTCCTCGCCCTCCTCCGTGGTGGCCAGCAGGAGCATCGAGAGGATGTCGTCGCGCTCGGCGAGGTCGCCCTCGCGGCGGCGCTGGGCGATGAGCTCGTAGGTCGGGCGGTCCAGGAAGCCCAGGCCGAACTTCATGAGGCCCACGGGCTCGTCGCGGCCGGTGTTGGCCAGCTCGCCGAGCTGCGCCCAGGGCTTGGAGGAGGCGGCCATCACGTTCTGGGTGGCACGGCGCAGGCGCTGCTCCGGGCTCCCGGGCTCCGGGGCGTGCCCGATCCCGAAGATCGCCGACATGATCACGTCGAGCGTGATGGCCTGCATGCGGGGCGCCAGCGCGAACGGCTCGCCCACCGGCCACGTCGCCAGCTCGTCGCGGGTGGCCTGCTCGATCGCCTGCTCGTAGGCCGCGATGGCCCGACCGTGGAAGGCGGGCAGCAGGAGCTTGCGCTGGCGCATGTGGCGCGCGCCCTGGGCGGTCAGCACGGACGCGGGCCCGACGACCGGGCGGATCGGCGACTCCGAGGTGACCGACGGCGCGAGCTCCGGCTTGGCCGTGAACAGCGAGCGCGCGTGGTCGGGGTGCGAGGTGACGGCCGGCCCGCCGGGGATCGTCGCCTGCATCCGCCAGACCTCGCCGTGCTCGCGGCGCGCGCGGAAGACGAAGGCGTGCTGGCGCTGGTTGAAGCGCAGCAGCTGCAGCGCCCGGGGCCCGCGCACCCACGGGGGCTCGGGGAGGCCGCGCTGCTCGGCCGCCTCGATCGGGCCGGCCGGCGAGGGCGCCGCGGAGCCGATCAGCGGGGTGGCCGGGGCGAGCGAGGACGTCGGCATGGCCTGGAGACAAGCAGGTCGCCGCCCATCGCGCCACGTTGAGTGATGAAGTCGTCAGGTGTGAGGTCATGGTCAACTACGACCGGAGGGCGTAGCCTCCGACCGCATGGAGGCGCAGCCGGTCGACCGACGCGCGCGGCGCCGGGCCCAGACGCGCGAGAAGCTGCTGGAGGCGGCGCGGGCGGTCTTCGCCCGTCAGGGCATCGAGGCGGCACGGATCAACGAGATCACCGACGCGGCGGACGTCGGCTTCGGCTCCTTCTACAACCACTTCGACGGCAAGGACGCGATCGTCGCCGCGGTGGTGGAGGAGCTCGTCCGCGACCTCGGCGCCGCCACCGACGCCGCGAGCTCCGCGCTGGAGGACCCGGCCGAGGTCCTGGCGATCGGCCACCGGGTCGTGGTCGGCCGGGCGCAGGCCGACCCGCAGCTCGGCCGGCTGCTCGTCCACCTGGAGCTCAGCCACCGCACCGCCACGGCGGCCCTCGGCGCCTACGCCGCGCGAGACATCGAGCGAGGTCGCGCCTCGGGGCGCTTCGCGGTCGACGACGTGGCCTACGCCCTGGCGGCGACCGGCGGCGCGCTGCTGGGTGCCGTGCGCGCGCTCCTCGACGGCGACCTGGCCGAGGGGCTTCCGGAGCGCCACGCGGCCGCCGTCCTGCGGCTGCTCGGCGTGCCGGCTGCGGAGGCGGCGGAGGTCGCCGCGCGCCCGTTGCCGCCGATCCGGCTCTAGGCGATGCGGTCGAGCAGCGCCTCGGCCAGCTCGGCCGGCGGGCGGGTGCCGTCGAGCACGAGGTCGGCCGAGCGCAGCAGCAGCGGCTCCACCTCCTCGAGGTCGGCGAGCACGGTGGCCAGCTCGCCGGGGTCGCGTCCGTACGCGTTGGTCGTCCGGGTCCGCAGGCGCTCCACGAGCACATCGCGGGGGATCCGCAGCACGACGCGGTGGTCGAACGGGAGCGTCGCCTGCTCCTCCGAGCAGCCCGCGAAGACCACCGTCCCGGTGGCGTGCGCCTCGAGCAGCGCGGCCACCTGCTCGCGCCGCCAGCCCCAGCGCCCGTCGGCGCGCGGCTCGCTGAAGCCGTCGTCGTCGGCGTCGAACGCCGCGTGGCCGCGCCGGCGCAGCTCGCCGACCAGCGTCGACTTGCCCGTCCCGGACATCCCCGTCAGCAGCACGTGGGGCATGGCGCGACGCTAGACGATGCGCCCAGGCGCGATGCTCCCGCGGTGCCGACCGAACGCTCGTCCGATGTCATCGTGGTGGGAGCCGGCCTCGCCGGGCTCGTCGCCACGGCCGAGCTGGCCGACGCCGGCCGCCGGGTGACGCTGCTCGACCAGGAGCCCGAGGGCTCCCTGGGCGGGCAGGCGTTCTGGTCCTTCGGCGGGCTGTTCCTCGTCGACTCGCCCGAGCAGCGGCGGATGGGGATCAAGGACTCGCGCGAGCTGGCCATGCAGGACTGGGAGGGCACGGCCGGCTTCGACCGGCCCGAGGACCACTGGCCGCGCCGGTGGGCGGAGGCCTACGTCGACTTCGCCGCGGGGGAGAAGCGCTCCTGGCTGCACGACCAGGGCGTGCGCTTCGTGCCGAACGTCGGCTGGGCCGAGCGCGGCGGCTACGGCGCGATCGGCCACGGCAACTCCGTGCCGCGCTTCCACGTCACGTGGGGCACCGGGCCGGGGGTCATCGAGCCGTTCGTCCGCCGCGTGCGCGCCGCCCAGCAGCGGGGCCTGGTCGACGTGCGCTTCCGCCACCGGGTCGACGCGCTCACCGCTTCGGGGGACGTCGTGGACGGCGTGCGCGGGAAGGTCCTCGCGCCCGACGCCGTCCAGCGCGGGCAGTCCTCCAACCGCGACGAGGCCGGCGACTTCGAGCTGCGCGCCGCGGCGGTGCTGGTCACCACCGGCGGCATCGGTGGCGACCACGAGCAGGTGCGCCGCAACTGGCCCGCGCGGCTCGGCACCCCGCCCAGGCGCATGATCAGCGGCGTCCCCGCGCACGTCGACGGGCGCGGCATCGCGATCGCCGAGGGTGCCGGCGCGCGGGTCATCCACCCCGACCGCATGTGGCACTACGTCGAGGGCGTGCAGAACTGGGACCCGATCTGGCCGATGCACGGCATCCGGATCCTGCCCGCGCCCTCCTCGCTGTGGCTCGACGCGACGGGCAAGCGCCTGCCGGTGCCGCTGTTCCCGGGCTTCGACACCCTCGGGACGCTCGCGCACCTGATGAAGACCGGCCACGACCACTCGTGGTTCGTCCTCACCAAGAAGATCATCGAGCGGGAGTTCGCGCTGTCGGGCTCCGAGCAGAACCC
>CAXUES010000198.1:0-6017 GCA_964250185.1 uncultured Solirubrobacteraceae bacterium
CGCGGCGCTCATCGCGCTCGTGGGGCTGCGCGCGCCCGTCGCGCCGCCGCCCGCGCCGCAGGGCGACCAGCCGCTCCCGATCGGCGACCCGACGTGAGCCCCGGGGTCGCGTGGGCGACGGTCGGCGCGCTCTTCGTGGCGACCGTGCTGCTGAAGTCCGTCGGGCCGGTCGTCACGGGCGGGCGCACGCTCTCCCCGCGCGCCCTGCGGGTCATCGTCCTCACCCCGGCCGCCCTGCTCGGCGCGCTCGTGGCGGTGCAGGCCTTCACCGACGAGGGCGGCGACTACGCCCTCGGCGCCCGCACGCTGGCCGTCGCGGCGGCGGGCGTGGCCGTGTGGCGGGGGATCGGCGTCATCGGCGTGATCGTCATCGCGGCCGTGGTGGCCGCGGGCGCCCGCGCCATCGGCCTGCCCTAGGACCTACTCGGCGGGAGCCGTCGCGGGCTGCTCGGAGGCCGGCACCGCGCCCGCCTCGAAGAGCCGCTCGTAGACGCGGTAGCGCCGGGTCACCGTGCCGCCCATGGACTGCATCGCGCGGTTCATCGCCCGGTTGGTCTCCAGGATCCAGCCCGTCTCGCCGCCGCGCTGCGGGGTGGTCTCCGTCGCGTCGTAGTGCATCTGGTAGAAGCGCGCCGCCACGCCGGTGTGCTGGTACTCCGGCTTGACGCCCAGCGCGAACACGCGCACCCGGTCGATCGTCTGCTTGGCGCGGAGCATGTGCGTCCAGCCCAGCGGCAGCAGTCGCCCGTCCATCTTCTTGAAGACCTGGTTGTAGTCCAGCAGCGAGAGCGCGGCACCGACGACCTCGCCGGTGTCCTTGCGCTCCGCGACCATCGCCCAGCGCTCGTCCAGCAGCGGCTTGAGCTGCTTGGCGTAGTGGCGCACCTCCTCCGGCGTGAGCGGGACGAAGCCCCAGTTCTTCTGCCAGGCGGAGTTGTAGACCTCCAGGAAGCGCTCGACCTCGTTGTCGAGGTCGTCCTTGCGGAAGTGCCGGCAGACGATGCCGTGGCGCTCCTCGACCTCGTCGGCCAGGCGCCAGAGGATCGGCCGGACCGACTCGCGCGTGTCGCCGAAGAGCTCCCACATGAGCAGGTCCTGCGCCTTGGTCAGCGCCCCGGCCTCCTCGAGCAGGCGCTGGTAGTACGGGTGGTGCCAGTTGGTCAGGAAGATCGGCGGCCGGTCGAAGCCGTCCACGAGCAGGCCGGCCTCGTCGTTGGTGCCGAAGTCCATCGGGCCGACCATCCGGTCGCGGCCCCGCGCGCGCAGCCACTGCTCCGCGGCGTCGAGCAGCGCCACGGCCACCTCGGGGTCGTCCTCGCACTCGAAGAAGCCGAACAGGCCCCAGCGGTTGCCCTGGAAGTCGTTGAGGTTGCGGTCCACGCACGCCGAGATGCGCCCAGCGACCGTTCCCCCACGCCAGGCCAGGAAGAGCTGGACGTCGGCGTGCTGGAAGAACGGGTTCTTGCGGGGGTCCAGGAACTGGCGCCGCTCGAAGCGCAGCGGCGGCACCCAGATATCCTCGTGGGCGTACAAGCGCCACGGGAGGTCGATGAACGCCTCCCGTTCACGGCGGCCCTGGACAGGACGGATCTCGACGCTCGAGGGGGCGGACAGCACATGTCGACAATAGGCACATCGCCGCCTCCCGACCTCTTCGCTCGCGTCCGCGAGAACGAGCGCTCGGAGATCCTCGCCGCGGCCCGCGAGGCCGACGTGGTGCCGTACTTCCGCACCCTCACCTCCCCCGCCCTGCCGGTGGTGCAGATGGAGGGCGCCGAGCGCATCATGCTCGGCTCCAACAACTACCTCGGGCTCACGGACGACCCCCGCGTCATCCAGGGCGCCCGCGACGCGCTGGAGACCTACGGGACCGGCCTGACCGGCTCCCGCCTGCTCAACGGCTCCATCCCGCTGCACCTGCAGCTCGAGGAGGAGCTCGCCGACTGGATGGGCACCCCGGCCGCGCTCGTGTTCACCACGGGCCACCAGGCGAACCTCGGCACGCTCGGGACGCTGCTCGGCCCGGGCGACACCGTGGTGGCCGATTCGGGCGACCACGCCTCCATCCTGGACGGCTGCACGCTCTCGCGGGCCAAGCTGCGGGTCTTCCGCCACAACCGCGTCGATCGCCTGGAGAAGGCCCTCTCGCGGGCCGTGCAGGACGGCGGCGGCGTCCTGGTGGTCGTCGACGGCGTCTTCTCCATGGAGGGCGACATCGCGCCGCTGCAGCAGATCGTCGAGCTCTGCGAGCGCTTCGGCGCGCGGCTGATGGTCGACGAGGCCCACGGCGCCGGCGTGCTCGGCGCGCGCGGCGCGGGCGCCAGCGAGCTGCTCGGCGTGGAGGACCGCGTCGACCTGCGCATGGGGACCTTCTCCAAGTCGCTGGCCTCCTCGGGCGGCTTCATCGCCGGCCCGGCCGACGTGGTCGAGCACCTGCGCTTCTCCTCCCGCGCGTTCCTCTTCACCGCCTCGGCCGTCCCCGCCGCCGTGGGCGCCACGCTCGCGGCGCTGCGGGTCATCCGCTCCCCCGACGGCCCGCCGCTGCTCGCGCGGGTCCTGGAGAACGCCCGCCACCTGCGCGACGGCCAGCGCGTGCCCGGCATCGCCGGGGCGCCCGACCGCGACGTCGTCACCCCGATCGTCCCCGTGCTCGTCGGGGACGACTGGAAGGCCGCGCTGCTGTGGAAGGCGCTCTACGACGCAGGCGTGTTCGTCAACACCGCGCTGCACCCGGCCGTGCCCCCGGGCGGGGCGCTGCTGCGCACGTCGGTGATGGCCACGCACGACACCGCCACGCTGGATCGCGCGCTGGACGTCTTCGCCGACGTGAAGGCCTCCTTCGAGGCCGAGCACGGTCCCCTCCCCGGTCCGGGCGAGCACTAGGGGGAGCCACCTCACCGACGTCCGTCCGCAGCCCACCGGCGTCCGGTGCGAAAAGGACGCTCGGAGCGGGGGAACGGTCCCGCGGCGGTTGAAGGAGGTGCTCCGGTTCACATACCTTCACATGAGCGCCGGACGTTCCCGGCAGGAGCACGAGCACGAGGGAGGTCGCGATCAGGGCGACCATGAGGCGCCACACGGTGCCCACCTCGCGCCCGGCCCCGACCCCAGCACCGCCCCATGGCGGCACGTCCCCACGTGCCCGTCCGACAGCCCCACGGAGGAGATCGATGCATCCAGCAGCGCCGACGGCCCCTGCGCCGCAGCACCTCGAGGCCCTCGCCCACGCCAACCGCGTGCGCCTGGCCCGCGCGGCCCTCAAGCGCGCGGTCGCGTCGGGGGAGACCTCCGTCGCCGAGGTCGTCCGGGACGTGCCGTGGGAGGCCGAGACGATGAGCGTCTTCGACCTCGTCTGCAGTCAGCGCCGCTGGGGCGACACACGCTGCAAGCGCGTGCTGCGCGCCACGGCGATCTCCGAGACCAAGACGGTGGGCGCGCTCACCGAGCGCCAGCGCCTCGCACTGGCCGGCGCGCTCGAGGCCGGCAGCGCGCCCGCGCGCGCCGCCCTCGTCGTCGCCTAGGCCCCGGGCTCAGCCGCCGCCCCGCGACCACAGCCCCGCGGACGCGGCGGGGCCGGGGGCGGTGGCGATCTCCAGCACGTGCCCGTCGGGGTCGTGGAGGTAGATCGAGCGCAGGCCCCCGCGGACGAAGACGTCCGTGCACTGCACGCCGTGGCCCTCCAGCCAGTGCTTCCAGGCGTCCTGCTCCTCGGCCGACCCGACGCCGAAGGCGAGGTGGTGCGTCGAGCCGCGGCCGACGTGCCCCTCGTCGAGGTCGGGGTACTCCATGAGCGAGATGAGGGTCCCGGGCGACCCGGCGGCGTCGCCGAACCAGAAGTGGCGCGCGTCGGGGTCGTCGTCGTTGGCGCCCTCCCGCACGAGCGTCAGGCCGAGCACGTCGCGGTAGAACGCCGTGGAGCGCGCGAGGTCGGCGCAGATCAGCGTGACGTGGTGCAGCCCGGTGAGGCGCATCCGCCGCTGCCCGCCCCCGGTGGGCTCGGGGGCGCTCACACGCGGAACCCGAGGCCACCCGCGCGGCGCTGGAAGAGCCGGCGCAGCGCGGTGAGCGTCGTGCCGAAGACCACGACGCCGACGATCGTCAGCGCCTCCTGGGGCACCCTGGCGTCCAGGAGCGGCAGCACGCCGAGGCGGAGCACCACCACGGTGGCGATCGCCGCGACCGCGCCGAGCAGCGCGGAGTGCGAGCGGTAGCCCGCGAGGTGCTCGCGCAGCGCGAGCTCGGTGGCCGCGACGCTCACCAGGCCGAAGCCCAGCCCGAGCAGGAGGATGCGTGAGCCGTCGGACAGGAAGCCCAGGATGATGAGGACGAGCCCGGCGAAGATGCCGACCTCGGTGAGCGGCAGCGGCGCCCACGCCGGCGCGGGCGCCTCTTGGAGCCGCGCGCGGCGGTCCGGCGTCACGTGGTGGGGCCCCGCGCCACGGCCGGCTGCGGCGGTCGGTGCACGGCGGGGCGCCGCGGTCCGCGTGGCTTGCTCCTCGGGCGGCGCGCCCTCGAGCAGGGCGCCTCCGCGGCGGCGTGTGCGTCGTCCCATCGCCCCTCAGGTTCCCAGGTGCTGCGCGGGGGAGCGTCGCCCCCGGTCCGACGCCCCGGACCTCGCGGTCCGGGGCACAGCTACGGGCATCCGGAGGAGAGCTTGACCTCCCACCAGCCCGCGAGCACGCCGACGAGGCCGAGGCGCGGCTTGACCTGCCAGACGCCGCACCCACCCTCGCCCAGCTCGCGGTTGGTGACGCGCTCGAAGCGGTGGCGGCCCGGGGCCAGGAGCATGGCCTCCAGGCGACGGCGGGCGTCCTCCCGGGCGGCGGAGCGCACGGCGAGCTCGGAGCGGGCGGCGCCGACGCGCCCCGCGAGGCGGTCGCGCAGGAGCTCGAGCTCGCCCAGGCCGAGCAGGCGCGGGCCGGCGGCGCGGCGGCCCGCGGGCAGGACGGTGGGCGCGGTGGCCTCGAGCGGGTCCCCGCTGTCGCCGAAGGCGGTGGCGACGCAGTCGGCGAGCTCGGCCTCCAGGCGGGCGCACTGCGCGCGCAGCGCCTGGCGCGCGGCGCGGCCGCCCACGTCCTCGCGCACGGGGGACCCGTGCGGCGGGTGCGACGCGGCTGTCGGCTCGAGGACGGTCATCGGGTCGAGTGGGCGAGCCTACCAGCGACTCCGGCGCCCACGCGCCGGATGTCGTCAGCCTGTCACGTCGGCCTCATGCGGCCGTGCCCAGCGCCTCCTGCACGGTCCACAGCGCCTCCTCGACGTGCAGGTCGGGGACCCCGGGGACCTGCACCGCCCACACGCGGAGGGCGACCGTCGCGCGCCCGGGCGCGACGGGCGCCAGGACGTCCCCGAGCAGGACGCCGACGGGCCCGTCGGCGTCGGCGACCACGAGCTCGCCCTCCCCCGGGCCGGTCAGCGGCGCGGGGCCCTCGCCGCGCAGGCCCTCGCCGTCGCGCAGCGGGCGGATGCCGAGCGGGCCGCGCAGGCGGGCGGCGTCGGCGGCCTCCACGGCGACGCCCGTCTCGATCAGGCCGAGCAGGACCGCGTCGGCCACGCGGCCCGTCGAGCGGTAGCCGCCGTCGAAGAGCCGCTCGAGGGCCGCCTGCTCGATCGGGCTGCGGCGCACGTCCGGGTCCACCCCCACGCCGCGCAGGAACGCGCGGTAGGCCGCGGGCACCGTCTCGCGCCGCATGGTCACCGCGCGGGCGCCGAGCAGCCGGTCCGACGCCGAGCGCAGCCGGTCCTGCAGCGCTACGGGCGAGCGCTGGGCGACCACGGGCGCCTCGATCCAACGCAGGCGCAGGCCCGGCAGCTCGGCCGCGACCTCCGCGTCGACCCAGCCGTCGTGCAGCTCGAGATCGGCCACGCGGCGTGCCTCAGCGCGGCTCGAGGGCCCGGAAGCGCTCCTCGAGGCCCCGCGGGTCGAGGGTCCCGACGCTCGTGGCGCGGACCCGCCCTCCCCGCGCGACGAACGCGAGCTGCGGGCAGACCGCCACCGCGTAGAGGTTCGCCGTCAC
>CAXUES010000199.1:0-6007 GCA_964250185.1 uncultured Solirubrobacteraceae bacterium
GCACGCCGGCCGAGCGGGGAGCGGCGATCGCCGAGGCCCTCGTCGCCGCGGGCGGCCTCGCCCGCCTCGGCGTGCCCGTCCTGCACTACGGCCTGCTGGGCGGGGGGCGCACCCGCGCGGAGCTGCGCCGGGGTGGCCTGGGCGCGCTCATGGACCGCCTCGCGCGTGGGGAGCTCAACGTCGACGCGGGTCCCGCCGCCCCCGATCCGCGCCACGGCGCCTCGCTCGTGGCCGCCCGCGCGCCGCTCGTCGCCTTCAACGTCGAGCTCGAGGCGCCCGCGGGCCTCGAGGAGGCCCGCGCCATCGCCGCGCGCATCCGCGAGGGCGGCCCCGACGGGCTGCCGGGCCTACGCGCCATCGGCCTGGTCCTGCCCGACCGCGGCGGTGTCGCGCAGGTCTCCACCAACGTGGAGGACCACCGCGCGGTGCCGCTGGCGCGGGTGATCGACGCGGTGGCCGCGCACGCGCGCGTGCGTGAGGCCGAGGTCGTCGGGCTGCCGCCCGCCGCCGCCTTCGACGGCTACCCGGCCGACGTGCCCACGCGCGGCCGCCGCACGCTGGAGGACGCGCTCGCCGGCCCAGCGCTGGACCCGCCCGCGGCCTAGACTCGATCGCAGATGGCGACGACCAAGCGCAAGCGCCGCTCCACCAAGCACAAGGGCAACGCCGCCGGCATGGTGGAGGTCCGCGGCCGCACGAGCCGTCCCCGCGACGGCGCGCCGCGCCCCGGCGCGAAGAAGGACCCCAAGCAGATGAGCTCCCAGGAGCGCCGCCTCGCGCGCCTCGAGACCCCGCCGACCTGGCGGTCGGCCGTGACCAAGGCGGGGATCGCCGCGGTGGTCTTCGCGGTCGCGGTGATCGCGCTCTTCCAGCGGCCGGTGGCCTCGGGCATCGGCCTGGCGCTCTTCACGTTCGTCCTCTACGTGCCGCTGAGCTACTACACCGACGCCTTCGTCTACCGCCGCCACCAGCGCCGCAAGCTGCAGAAGGCCGCCTGATGCTCGTCCGCTCGTTCACCGTCGGCCCGGTCCAGGAGAACAGCTACCTCGTCGGCGCCGAGGGCAGCGGCCGCGCCGTCATCGTCGATCCCGGCGACGAGGCCCCGCGCCTGCTTCAAGGCATCCAGGATGCGGGCGTGACGCTCGACGCGATCCTGCTCACCCACTGCCACTTCGACCACGTCGGCGCCGTCGCCGAGGTGGCCCGCGCGACCGGCGCCGAGGTCTGGGTGCCGACCATCGAACGCCCGATCCTCGCCGACATCAACGCGTACATGAACATCCCGGGCTTCGGGCCGTTCGAGAGCTACGACGCCGAGCACGAGGTCGCAGGCGGCGAGGCGCTCGAGCTCGCCGGCCTGACCTTCGATGTGCGCTTCGCCCCGGGCCACAGCCCAGGCCACGTCGTCTACCACGTGCGCGACCAGGGCGTCCTGCTCGGCGGCGACGTCCTCTTCCAGGGCTCCATCGGCCGCACGGACCTCCCCGGCGGCGACATGGGCACGCTGCTGGCCTCGATCGCGGGGATCCTCGACGCCCTCCCCGACGACACCCAGGTCCTCCCGGGCCACATCGGCCCGACCACCCTGGGCGCCGAGCGCGCGTCCAACCCGTTCCTGCAGACGCTCGCGCGGTGAGCGCCGCCAAGCTCCAGGCGCCGCGGGGCACGCACGACGTGCTCCCCGCCGAGGTCCCCGTGCGCCGTGCCGTCGAGCGCGCCGCCACCGAGCTGCTGGAGGGCGCGGGCTACCGCCGCATCGAGACGCCGACGTTCGAGGCCACCGAGCTCTTCGCCCGCGGCGTCGGCGCGTCCACCGACATCGTCCAGAAGGAGATGTACACCTTCACCGACGCCGGGGACCGGTCGCTCACCCTGCGTCCGGAGGGCACCGCGCCCGTCGCCCGCGCCTACCTCGAGCACGGCATGCAGACCGAGCCGCAGCCCGTGAAGCTCTGGTACCTCAGCTCGTTCTTCCGCCACGAGCGCGCGCAGGCCGGCCGCCAGCGGCAGTTCTGGCAGGTCGGCGCCGAGGCCATCGGCTCCGACGACCCCGCGGTGGACGCCGAGTCGATCGTCCTGCTCTCCACGCTGCTGGACCGCCTGGGCGTGCGCGGCCTGCGCCTGCGCCTGGGCTCGCTCGGCACGCCCGCCGCCCGCGCGGAGTACCGCGAGCTGCTCGTCGCGCACCTGCGCGCCCACGAGGACGAGCTCTCCGACGAGGTCCGCTCGCGGATCGAGCTCAACCCGCTGCGCGCCTTCGACGCAGACCACGCCGGGACGAAGGCGGTCATGGTCGACGCGCCGCTGCTCCTCGACCACCTCAGTCCCGAGGACGCGGAGCACTTCGCCGAGGTGCGCGCCCGCCTCGACGCCGCGGAGATCAGCTACGAGGTCGATCCGACGCTCGTCCGCGGCATCGACTACTACACGCGCACCCTCTTCGAGTTCACCTCCGACGCCCTCGGCGCCCAGTCCGGCGTCGGCGGGGGCGGCCGCTACGACGGGCTCATCGAGCAGCTCGGCGGCGCCTCGACGCCCGGCATGGGCTGGGCGGCCGGGGTGGAGCGGATCCTCCTCGGCGCGGAGCACCGCCCCGAGCCCGAGGCGGTCTGCGACCTCTTCGTCGCCGGCACGGGCGTCGCCGCCTTCGCGGTCGCCGCCGAGGCGCGCCGCGCCGGCCTCAACGTCCAGCTCGAGCTCGCCGGGCGCTCCCGCAAGGGGCAGCTCAAGGCGGCCGCGCGCACCGGCGCGTGGCACGTCGCGCTCGTCGACGAGGACCAGGACGCAGCCCGCATCGAGCTGCGCGACATGCAGACGGGCGAGCAGGAGCCGCTTCCCAGCGCCTCCGCGGTCGTCGCCCGCGTCATCAGGAGCCGTCACCCCGCATGAAGCACCAACCCCAGCCCAACGGCTACCGCGACGCCTGGAACACCGAGCTCACGCGCGCGCGCTCCGGCACCCGCGCCCGCGTCGCCGGCTGGGTCCACCGCCGCCGCGACCACGGCGGGCTCATCTTCATCGACCTGCGCGACCGCTCCGGCCTGCTGCAGCTCGTCTTCCACCCCGAGACCTCGGGCGAGTCCTTCGCGCTCGCCGAGCGCCTGCGGGCCGAGCACGTCGTCTCAGTCGAAGGCGAGGTCGTCGAGCGTGAGGCCGGCCAGGTCAACCCGAACCTCGCCACGGGCGCGATCGAGCTGGCCGTGGCCGACCTCGACGTGCTCGCCGAGGCCCAGACGCCGCCGTTCCCGATCGACGAGGACGGCGACGTCGACGAGGTCCTACGCCTGCGCCACCGCGCGCTGGACCTGCGCCGCGAGCGCATGCAGGAGGTCATCGCGCTGCGCCACCGCATCATCAAGCGGATGCGCGACGTGCTCGACGAGCGCGACTTCCTCGAGGTCGAGACGCCGATCCTCACGCGCTCCACGCCCGAGGGCGCGCGCGACTTCCTCGTGCCCTCGCGCCTGCAGTCGGGCTCCTGGTACGCGCTGCCCCAGTCGCCGCAGCTCTTCAAGCAGCTGCTGATGATCGGCGGCTACGAGCGCTACTTCCAGATCGCCCGCTGCTTCCGCGACGAGGACCTGCGCGGCTTCCGCCAGCCCGAGTTCACCCAGCTGGACATCGAGATGGCCTTCGTGGAGGAGGAGCAGGTCATCGAGGTCATGGAGGAGGTGATGACCGCGGTCTTCGCGCTCACCGACTTCGCGCTGCCGCCCGCGCCGTGGCCGCGCATGACCTACGCCGAGGCGATGTCGCGCTACGGCTCCGACAAGCCCGACGTGCGCTTCGGCCTGGAGCTGCGCGACCTCTCCGACGTGCTGCGCGGCTCGGAGTTCAAGGTCTTCGAGTCGGTGCTGGCCGGCGGCGGCGCGGTCCGGGCGATCAACGCCGGGGCCCGCGACATGTCGCGCAAGGACCTCGAGGGCCTCAGCGAGGTCGTCCAGCGCCACGGCGCCAAGGCCGTCGCCTGGGCCTTCGTCGAGGCGGAGGGCTGGCGCTCGCCGATCGCCAAGTTCTTCACCGCCGAGCAGATCGCGGCCGCCTCGGCCGAGCTGCAGGCCGCCGAGGGGGACCTCGTCCTGTTCGTCGCCGACGAGCCGACGGTGTCGGCCACGGCGCTGGGCGCGCTGCGCCTGGAGCTCGCCGAGCGCTTCGGCCTCGTGCCCGAGGGGGAGCACGCCATCGTCTGGGTCGTCGACTTCCCGCTCTTCGAGCCGACGGCCGACGGCGGGTGGACGGCCGTCCACCACCCCTTCACCGCGCCCTCCGGGGACCTCTCCGATCCGGGCTCGGTGCTCTCGCGCGCCTACGACCTCGCGCTGGACGGCACGGAGATCGGCGGCGGGTCGATCCGCATCAACACGCCCGAGGAGCAGGAGCGGGTCCTGGAGATCATCGGGATGGACCGCGACGAGGCGCAGGCGCGCTTCGGCTTCCTGCTGGACGCGCTGAAGTACGGCGCGCCGCCGCACGGCGGCATCGCCATGGGGATCGACCGGATCGTCGCGCTGCTCGCGGGCCGCGACTCGATCCGCGACGTCATCGCGTTCCCGAAGACCGCCTCGGGCGGTGACCCGCTCACCGGGGCGCCCGCACCGGTGGACCCGCGCCAGCTGCGCGACCTCGGCGTGCGGCAGCTCTAGGCCCCGGCTGTCCGTCCAGCCCCGGGGTCAAGTCCCGGGGCGGGATGGTCGATGCTCAAGAGGTGCTGGATCAGCTCTCCAAGCCGTACCGGATCGCCATCGGGGCGCTCCTCGTGCTCGCCGTCGCCTGGTTCACCGTGCTCAAGCCGGGTGGCGAGGAGGAGCCCGTCGCCGCAGCGCAGCCCGTCACGACGGCCCAGGCTCCCGGTGTGCAGGGCCTGACCAACGCCGTGACCAAGGCCCGGGGCGCGGCCCGGGCGGCCGGTGCCGCCGACGACGCGACCGCCGCGGCGGTGGCGGGCGCGTCGGGCACGGCCACGACGACGTCGACGCCCAAGGCCGCGGCGGCGCGCGCGCCCAAGCGCACCACCTCGACGCCCGCCCGCGCCGCGAAGGGCTCCGATCCCGTCGCGCCCGTGCTGGCCGCGCTGCGCCGCGGCGACGTCGCCGTGCTCGCCTTCCTGCAGCCCGGCGGCGCCGACGACAGGCGCGTGCGGACCGCGCTGCGCGGCCTCACCGGTCCGGTCAAGGTCTTCACGGCCGACATCGACGACGTCGGCGACTACGCCGGCATCACCCGCGGGGTGCCGGTGGAGCAGGCGCCCGCGACGCTGGTCATCGGCGACGACCGCAGCGCCCGCCTGATCAACGGGCTCACCACGCGCGGCGAGCTCCAGCAGCTCGTCGACGACCAGGCCGAGCGGTAGCTGCGACAGCGCTGGCAGGCAGCGCCGCGGCCGCCTAGGCTCGCGGCCATGGACGCGTCCGCGCACGTCCGCGCCACCTGCCTCGCGCTGCCCGAGGTGACCGAGCGCCTGTCGCACGGCCACCCGGCGTTCTTCGTGCGCAGGCCGCAGTTCCTCGCGCTCTCGGACGACCACCACGGCGACGACCGCGTCGCGTTCGTCTGCGCCGCGCCGCCCGGCGCCCAGGCCGCCTACGTCGCGCGGGATCCCGAGCGGTGGTTCGTGCCGAAGTACGTGGGCCACCGCGGCTGGCTCGGGGTGCGCCTGGACCGTGGCCTGCCGCGCGAGGAGATCGAGGGGGCCATCGAGGACGCCTACGCCGCCGTCGCGCCCGCCTCGCTGCTCGAGCAGGCGCTGGCGCTGCGCGGCCTAGGCTGAGGACGCGATGGCCGACGAGCGCTTCCTCGAGCACCTCGAGCACCCGCTCGGCGCCGGGCACCACCCGGCCGGCGGCGGGTCGGCCGGTGTCGGCATGGCCGGCGGCTCGCTGTGCGGCGACCTCGTCGTGCTGCGGCTCGAGCTGGACGCCGACGGCACCCGCGTCGCCGACGCCGGCTTCGACGCGGAGGGCTGCGGCGCGCTCACCGCGGCGGCCAGCGCGGCGGTCGAGCGCCTGCG
>CAXUES010000200.1:0-1709 GCA_964250185.1 uncultured Solirubrobacteraceae bacterium
CACATCGAGGCCGAGGGGGAGCTCGGGGAGCGCCGCGGGCGCAACCTGCGCACCGAGGTGCTCTCGCTGTGCATCGCCCGCATGCGCCGCGAGCTGGCCGCCCGCATGGAGACCGACGCCGACCTCGTCGCGCTGCTCGACGAGGTCGTCGCCCGGCGGCTGGATCCCGCGAGCGCGGCGACGCGCGTGCTCGACGGGCGCTAGCGGGGCTCGGCCGGCGAGCCGCCGGGGCGTCGGTGCCCGGCCGGGCGGGTCGACTGGCCTGTCACGTCCCGTCGAGCAGCCAGCGACTGTGCTGCCGGACGAGCGGCAGGTTGTCGTTCCCGCTGTCGGAGATCGCCGCATCCCCGATGACCGCGTACGCGTCGGGCCGCTCGACGACCACGCGGACGACGGGGAAGTGCCCGAGCTCGGCCGGGATGTGCGAGGCGGCCGCCCGGCAGGACGAGACGCCCTCCTCCTCGACGAGCTCGCGCCGCGCCCGGGGACTGAGGATGTGGCAGATCGTCGCTGGGTCGTGGTGGGCGATCGCGTCGAGGTAGCGCTGTGCCACACGACGGACCGCCACGCGATCGGCGTGCGACCCCGTCGCCGCGCTTGCGGCGACCCCGCCGGTCGCCACGAGCACGACCGCGCTGAGGCGGACGGCCACGATCCTCCGGCGGTGCACGCCGGACACCGTCCCAGGTCAGCGCGCGAGCTGCGCGGCCCGGATGGCCGGTGCCTGCCCGAAGACGAGCGTGAAGAGCGCCTCGCGGCCGAGGCGCTCGGACGTGGTGCCGCGGACGACCGCGCGGCCCGCGCCGCTGACGATCAGCGTGCGCGCGGCGCGCAGCGCCAGGTCGCTCGCCGCGGCACGGGCGGCGGCCATCGCGTCGGGCGTGGCGGCGGTGTCGAGCTGCGCGCGGGTCGCGTCGAGCCGGGCGCGCAGGTCGTCGTCGTCGAGCAGGGCGGCGCAGCGGCGGGCGATCCCGAGGGCGAGCGCGCCGTTGGTGCGCAGGTTCTGCGGATGGCGGTCGCGCTCGCGCCAGGCGTCGTAGGGCTCCGTCCCGAGCAGCCGGTCGGCGGGCACGACGTGGGCGTCGAGGGTCAGCGTGACGGTGTCGGCGGCGTCGACGGCAACCGGGTGCAGGGGCTCGGCCCGGAGGGTGGGGGCGTCGGCCGCGTCCATGAGCAGCCAGACCACGTCGCCCGTGGCGTCGTCGCGGGCGGCGGTGCGGATCACGTCGGCGTGGCCCCAGCCCGTGACCCACGGCGCCGACCCGGTGAGCGCCCAGCCCGCGGGGGCGCGCGCGGCGCGCATGGCCGGCGGGCCGGGCCGGCGCAGTGCGGAGAACGCGACGCCCGAGCGGAGCGCGCCGCGGCAGAGGGGCGCGAGGAAGGCCTCGCGCAGGGCGTCGTCCTCGCACGCGGCGACCGCGCCCACGGCGCCGTGGTGCTGGAGCCAGACGAACGTCGTGGCCAGGCAGCCCGAGGCGAGGCGCTCGGCCACGGCGGCCAGCAGGCCGACGTCCCCGCCCAGCCCTCCGGCCTCCACGGGGCCCAGGACGCCGAAGAGCCCGGCGTCGGCGAGCGCCCGCAGGTGCCCCGCGGGCACGGCGCCGGCCGCTTCGGCGCGCTGTAACTCCACCCGCAGCTCCGCCATCTTTGCCGCCGCCACCCGCTCCGACATCGCGGCGAGGATCGCGCCGGCGTAGAGCCCGTCAACC
>CAXUES010000200.1:1719-1984 GCA_964250185.1 uncultured Solirubrobacteraceae bacterium
GCGGGCACGGCGCCGGCCGCTTCGACGCGCTCGGCGGCGGGGAGCAGGAGCTCCTCGGCGAGCCGCTCGGCGATGGCGACGGCGGAGGGAGCGCTCGCGACGGCAGCCATTGGGCCAGACGGTACGGACCGACCGAGGTCGGGCGCCTTCACCGCGCCATGGCCGGTCAAGACGCCCCACCTCGCAGCGGGAGCGGTCAGCGCGGGCGCGCGCCCGCCCCGGCCACCGCGCGGGCGCCGAGCGCGCACGCCGCCTGCAGCGCCTC
>CAXUES010000200.1:1994-5934 GCA_964250185.1 uncultured Solirubrobacteraceae bacterium
TATTGGGAGCCCAATGTCGAGGCTGCGCTGATGCGCCTCCTCCGGCGCGGCGCCGTCGCGGCGTGCCGCCAGCCATCCCGCCGCGAACGCGTCGCCGGCGCCCGTGGTGTCCACGACGTGCGTGCGCGGTGCCTCGCAGCGCGCCGCTCCCGCGCCGTCGGTCCACAGCGCGCCGGCCGCGCCGCAGGTCACCACGACCTCGCGGGCGCCCGTCGCACGCAGGAGGGCCTCGGCCGCCGCCGCGGCCGAGCGCTCCCCGGTCAGGGCGCCGGCCTCGTCGAGGTTGGGCAGCAGCAGGTCGGCGCCGCGCAGCCAGCCCAGCGCCGCCTCGCACCCGGCCGCCCGCAGCGGCGCCGCGCTCGCGGGGTCCACCGACGTCGTCATGCCCGCCGCGCGCGCCCGCGCGAGCAGCGCCACGCCCACCGCGTGGGCCGGACCGAGCAGCACGTAGCCCGAGAGGTGCAGGTGGCCGCCGTCCACGAGCAGCGCGTCGTCCACGTCGGTGTCGGCCAGCGCCTCGTTGGCACCCCGGTCGGGGAGCATCGTGCGCTCCCCGTCGGCGTCGACGACCACCACGCACGTGCCCGTCACGCGCGCGGGATCGTGCGCGACGTGGACCTCGACGCCGGCCGCGCGCAGCTCGGCCACCGCGCCGTGGCCGGGCAGGTCGTCCCCCGCGCGGGCCACGAGCGCCACCGGCGCGCCCACCGCCGCCAGCCAGGCGGCGACGTTCGCCGCTGCGCCGCCGCCGGACCAGGAGACGTCGGCGGCCGCGTCGGAGGCGTGGGCCAGCGGCTCGCGCGCGGCGGCGACCACGTCGACCATGAGGTCGCCGACGACCACCACGGGCCCGCGCGCGCCGAGCACGCGTCTAGGCCGTGCGGGTGGCCGCGAGCGCCGCGTGGGCGACGGCGACCTCGCCGGCCAGGCGGGCGTTGGCCAGCACGAGCGCGACGTTGGCCGTCAGCGAGGCCCCCGCCGTCTCGGCGTGGAAGCGCCCGAGCAGGAACGGCGTGACGTCGCGCCCGGCGATGCCCAGGCTCGCGGCCTCGGCCAGCGAGGAGGCCAGCACCCGCTCGTGCAGCTCCGGATCGACCTGCTCGTCCACCCCGATGGGGTTGGCGAGCACGAGCGCGGCGCGGTCCAGGCCCAGGCGCTCCCGCGCGGCGAGCACTTCGGCGACCTGCTCCGCCGTGTCCAGCCGCCAGGTGACCGGGTGGCCCGAGTCGGCCAGGTAGAAGCCGGGGAAGCGGTCGGTCCCGTAGCCCGCGACGGCCACGCCGAGGCTCTCCAGGCGCTCCAGCGTGGCGGGCACGTCCAGGATGGACTTCACGCCGGCGCAGACGACGCAGATCCCCGTGCGCGCCAGGCCGACGAGGTCGGCGGACTCGTCCCAGGTGTCGCGTGCCTCGCGGTGGACGCCGCCCAGGCCGCCCGTGGCGAACAGCCCGATCCCCGCCCGCGCGGCGACGGTCGTGGCGCCGGTCAGCCCGAGCGCCGCGGCCACCGCGAGGTCGCGCGACGAGCACTTCACGACGTCCTCGCGGGAGGCGATCGCCTCCAGGCCCTCGTCGTCGAGGCCGACGCGGACCACCCCGTCGACCAGCGCGATCGTCGCGGGCACCGCGCCGCCGGCCCGCACGGCTCCCTCGATCTCCCGGGCGATGCGCGCGTTGTCCGGGCGCGGCAGGCCGTGCGAGACGATCGTCGACTCCAGCGCGACGACGCCACGGCCGGCGTCGAGCGCCTCGGCGACCTCCGGGGCGAGGACGAGGCCCGAGCTCACGAGACGACCACCGTCCAGGGCAGGATGCGGTGCGCGGTGACCAGGCCCGCCGCGACGTAGGGGTCGGCCTCGACGAAGGCCTCCGCCGCGTCGGAGGAGGTGAAGACGATCAGCCCGCCGGAGGGCGGATCGCCCAGGGCACCGCCCAGGCGCACGTCGCCCGCGTCGCGTAGGGCACCGAGCAGGTCCAGGTGCTCCTCCCGGTGCGGCGTGCGGCGCTCGGCCATGTCCGGCACGTAGTCGTAGAGCAGGACGGTGAGCGTCTCCATGTCGCCCGAGCTTAGGTCGCGGGTCGACCGGCGTCCGGACGGCGCCCACTCCCCGTACGTGGTCGGGACCCAACGTCAGCCGTCCGTCCACGCACCGGGCGCTCAAGGCGCCCGTGCCCCCCTCCGATGGGCACTCAGATGCGAGCCCTGCGCCGAGAGACCGCCCTCCTGCTCGGGGCCCTGCTCGTGGTGGTGACGCTCATCAGCTGGTGGGGGTCGACCTCCGGCTCACGGGTCTCCGATGTGTCCGCAGCGCGCGGAGCGACCGCGACCACGCTCGTGACGAGCCAGCTCGAGCACGCCCTGGCCATCCGCCAGTTCCTCATCACGGGCGACCAGGGGAGCCTCGACCAGGCCACGGACGCCCGCGTGACCTTCCTCTCGGCGATCCGCGACGCCCGCGCCCAGGTGGCCGGACGCCCCGAGGCGCTGCGCCGCCTCGACGCGCTGGAGGCCGCCCAGGCCACGTGGCGCGCCGTGGCGCTGAAGGCCGTGGCCGCTCGCCGGCGCGCGCCGGACGCGCGCCCCTCCGCCGAGCTGACGCTGGCGCGCGAACGGCGCCTGGACGCCGCGCTCGCCGCCCAGCGCTCCTACCGCGAGGAGCTGACGACCATGCGCCGCGCCGACCTGCGCACCTCCGCGCTGCGGACCACGACCATCATGGTCCTGGCCTGCCTGCTGCTCGGCTCGGGCGGCTACTGGGTCGTCCGCAACCGCGTCCGCGTCCGCGCGCGCCACGACCAGGAGCAGCTGCGCTTCGCCGAGCGCCAGCACCGCCTGGCGGAGGCGATGGCCATCGTCGACGACGAGGCCGAGGCCCACGAGGTCCTCAAGCGCCACATCGAGCTCGCCTCGCCCGGTGACCACGTCACCGTGCTGAGCCGCAACAACTCCGACAACCGCCTGGAGGCGGCCACCGCCGTGGAGCCCGGCTCGGCGTTCGCCGAGGCGCTGGAGGACGCGGGGCCCCGCGACTGCATGGCCATCCGCCGCGCGCAGGTCCACGCCGAGGGCGCCGACGACACCGAGGAGCTGCTCAAGTGCGGCCTGTGCGGCGCCATGGCCGGCGCGACGACCTGCCAGCCGCTGCTGGTCGGCGGCAAGGTCATCGGCTCGGTGCTGCAGGTCGGCGAGGCCCCGCTGGACGAGCTCGCCGAGCGCCGCCTGCGCGAGTCGGTGGAGTCGGCCGCGCCCGTCCTGGCCCACGTGCGCACCCTGGCCATCGCCGAGACGCGCGCCGCCACCGACGCGCTCACCGGCCTGGCCAACCGCCGCGCGGTGGCCGACGACCTCAAGCGCATGGTCGCGCAGGCCTCGCGCGCGCTCAGCCCGCTCGCGGTCATCGCCGTCGACCTCGACCACTTCAAGCAGGTCAACGACCGCTACGGCCACGACCTCGGCGACGACGTCCTCGCGGTCGTGGGCACCTGCCTGCGCGAGTCGGTGCGCTCCTCGGACCTCGTGGGGCGCACGGGCGGGGAGGAGCTCGTCGTCATCGCGCCCGACACCGACGCCGCGGGCGCCGCCGAGCTGGCCGAGAAGCTCCGCCTGGCCATCCGCGCGCTCACCGTCACGGGGCTGCCCGACCCGATCACCGCGAGCTTCGGCGTGGCGGCCATCCCGGAGCACGCCGTGGACGGCGCGGCGCTCCTGCGCCGGGCCGACCGCGCGCTCTACGAGGCCAAGCGCAACGGCCGCGACCGCGTGGAGGTGGCCAACGACGCCATCGACCGCGCGCAGCCGGGTGAACCGGCGACGGACGCGGCGCGCACCTGAGGGCGATGCCCGCCGCCACGGAGCCCCGCCGCTACAAGCTGCTCGACCAGGCCCTCGCCCATGGCCTGCTGCCCGATCCGGTCCTGCGGGCCGGCTCGCGCTACGGCAC
>CAXUES010000201.1:0-5920 GCA_964250185.1 uncultured Solirubrobacteraceae bacterium
GCGCTCAGACTCCACTTCGCCAGGCCGTCGCGTGCGCATCCTCGCCGCCGGCGGGTGTGTGACCACGGGGGTCTCGCGCAAGACGGACTTCCTCGTCGCGGGCGAGGCGGCGGGCTCCAAGCTGGAGAAGGCGGAGCGCATGGGCGTGCGCGTCCTGGACGAGGCCGGCCTCCTGCTGCTCCTGGCCGGCGAGCTGCCCGACCTCGAGCCCGAGACGGCCGAGGGCG
This sequence comes from uncultured Solirubrobacteraceae bacterium, assembly GCA_964250185.1. GTDB lineage: Bacteria > Actinomycetota > Thermoleophilia > Solirubrobacterales > Solirubrobacteraceae > Paraconexibacter. The sequence continues at coordinate 228 of CAXUES010000201.1, forward strand.
ACGCGGAGGCCGACGACGGGGCGGGCGCCGAGCCCGCTCCGCCGGAGCCGGCGGGCTAGCGGCGCGGGCCGGCGAGCGCGATCGTCCGCGAGTCGCCGCTGGCCAGGCCACGGCCCGCCGACGGGAGGACCCGCACGAGGTAGCGCCCGGCCCGCAGGCGGCGGGTCAGGCGGTAGGAGGAGCCCGTCCCCGCGGGGCGGGCGTCGGTCCCGGCGACGACCACGAGGCGGCCGTCGTCGCGCACGCGCCGCAGCGACACGCGGGCGCTGCCGCGCGGGACGATCCTCCCGCTGAGGCGCACGCGACCGTCGGCCAGGCGCCGGGCACCGAAGCCGACCCGCGGGGAGACCAGCACGGAGCGGCTGCGGGCGCGGACCGCCGCGGGCGCGCCCGGCGCCTGGGCGGCGACCTCGTAGCGGGTGCGCTGGACGGGGCGCACGTCGAGGGCGTAGGTGCCCGAGGAGCTCGTGGTCGCGGTGGTCAGCGCGGTGAAGGCCAGGAACGGCGACGTGGCGCGGGAGACGGTCACGGCCACGCCGCCGGCGCGCGAGCCGGTGACGCGGCCGCTCAGCCGCGCGGCCTGGCCGAAGGTGATGCGCGCGGGCTCCGCGGTGACGGTGATCGCGTTCGGCGTCCGGGTCGTGAGCCGCAGCAGCCCGCTGCGCGTCGTGCCGCCCGCCGAGGTCGCGACGATCCGCGCGCGGTAGGTCGTGGCGGGCGCCAGCCCGGCGATGGGCACGGCGATCGTCCGCGCGGAGGTCCCGGCGCCCGCGTCGACGGGCGCGCTGACCGAGCCGAGGCCCGTCGTCGGCCCGTACTGCACGGTGACGCTCGTGGCCCGGCCGCGCGGGGTGATGCGCGCGCGCAGCACGGCGCCGGTGTCCGAGGTCGACGCGACGGCGGCGTTGCTCAGCGCCGGCGGCTGCGCGGCGGCGGGCGCCGCGGCGGTGCGGAAGGTCCGGTCGGCGCCGAGGACCTCGCCCGTGGCGTTGCGGGCCCGGACGCGGTAGTGGTAGGTCGTGCTCGCCCGCAGCCCGGTGATGGGCGCGGCGAGCGGCTGGGCGGTCGTGGAGTCGCCCGCGTCGACCTGCGGCGAGGTCGAGCCGTAGGCCGTCGAGGTGCCGTCGTCGAAGACCGCGGAGGTGCGCTGGCCGCGCGGGGTGACCGACGCGGCGAGCGTCGCGGAGGTCGAGGTGATGGCCGTCGCGCCGCCCGTGGACGCCGCGGGCGGCTGCGGGACCGGGGCCGGCGTCGTGGTGCTCGGCGTGGTGGTCGTGGTCACCGGCGGCGTGGTGGTCGCGGTGCTCGGCGTGCTCGGCACGGGCTCCTGCGCGCCGGCGCTGCCGCCCGTGACGGCGGCGGCCGTCCCGGCGCCGAGCGCGAGCACGGCGAGGGCCGCGGGGACGCGCCTCATGCGCCGTACCGGGCGATCGCGGCGACCATCCTGTCCTCGCGGCGCTTGGCCGCGGGGCTGTAGACGCCGTTGGAGATGATCGAGAAGGCGAGCGTGCGGCCGCCCACCCGGCAGACGCCCGACAGCGCGCTCACCCCGGTCAGCGTGCCCGTCTTGGCCGAGCAGGCCCCCGCGGCCGGGGTCCCCCGCATGCGCTTGCGCACCGTGCCCGACCGGCCCACCACGGCCAGGGACCCCTCGTAGGAGGCGGCGAGCGGGGAGGCGTGCATCACGGTCAGCAGCTTGACGACCTGGTCGGGCGCGACGCGGTTGCCGCGGGAGAGCCCCGAGCCGTCGGCGACCGTCGCGCGCACGCCGAGCTCTGCGAGCGCGGAGCGCAGGACGGCCAGGCCGGCCGGGCTCGTGCCGCCGGCGCCCGCGTCGGCGCCGAGGAGCTTGAGCAGCATCTCGGCGTAGAAGTTGTCCGAGGGGACGTTGGTGGCGGCGGCCAGCGCGGCGATCGTCGGGGAGTCCAGGCCGGCGAGGACGCCGTCGGTGGCGGGCACCGCGGGCTCGGCAGGTGCGGCGGGCTCGGCGGGATCTGCGTCCTCCGGCACGGCGGCCGCCTGGCGCACGGCGGCCGCGGGCACGAGCGCCCGCGCCTTGAGCCCCGCCTTGACGCCCCGCGCGGCGAGCAGGATCTGCAGCCGCGCTGCGGCGGCCTGAGCGGGGCCGACGGCGCCCGGGATCCCGTGCGAGAAGACGAGCCCGCCGAGCGAGCCACCGAGCTCGAGGTCGGCGCGGTAGCCCGTGCTCGGGGCGCCGCGACGGCCGTCGAACAGGGTGCCGTCGCCGACGACGCCGCCGGTCAGGCGCGTCACGCCGGCGGCCACCACCTCCGCGGCCAGCGCGTCCAGCCCCGCGGAGGTGAGGCTCGGGTCGCCCGCGCCGACGAGGCGCAGGTCGCCGCGCACGACGCCGTCCTCGCCGAGGGTCGCGTCGGGCGCGAGGCGGACCGTCGTGCGCAGGCGCGCGTCGGCGCCGAGGCGCTGGAGGGCCGCCGCGGTGGTCAGCAGCTTCTCGTTGGAGGCGGGCACGAGCGCCCGGGCGGCGTTGCGCGCGTAGAGCCGCCGGCCCGTGCCGAGGTCCACGACGAGCGCTCCGGACTGCGAGCCGAGCGCGCGCGCCTGCGGGGCGAGCGCCGCCTGCAGGCCGGCCGGGTCCTGGGCGAGGGCGGGGGCAGCGGTCCCCCCGAGGGCGGCGGCGCAGAGCAGGACGGTCAGGGGCACGCGGGGCACGCTCGGCATCAGGATCCCAGACCCGCCGGGGGCGAGGAGGTTGCGGTTGGCCGTGCGCCGCCGGCGTCCGTAGGATCGCGGCGTGGGCATCGTCGTGCAGCTCGACCCGGCGGTGCGCAAGCGCACGAGCGGCACGCGCACGCGGCGGCGGCCCCGCAAGCGCTCCAAGAGCGCGCTCGTGCTCGGCGGTGGCGGGCTCACCGGCGGCGTGTACGAGGTCGGCGCGCTGCGGGCGCTCGACCTCCTCGCGGTGGACGGCTCCATCAACGCCTTCGACGTCTACGTCGGCACCTCGGCCGGGGCGTTCGTCGCGGCGATGGCCGCCAACGGCATCACCCCCGAGGAGATGATGCGGGTCGTCACGGGCCACGACCCGAGCCCGTACCGCCACATCGACCTCGGTCAGCTCCTGCGCCCGAACCTCCGCGAGCTCGTCGCCAAGGGCGTCGCGCTGCCCTGGCACGTGGCCGGGCTGCTGCGCGAACTCGGGCCGCGCCTCGGATCGGTCTCGCTCATGGACGTCGCCCTCGGCCTGGCCGAGGCGCTCCCCAGCGGCATGTACACCGCCTCGGGCATCGAGGCCTACGTCCGGACGGTGCTCTCGGACCCCGACCGCAGCGACGACTTCCGCGTCCTGCGCCGCGAGCTCTACCTGCCGGCCACCGACCTCGACACGTGCGAGCGGATCGTGCTGGGCGGCGCGGGCTGGGACGACGTCCCGATCTCCCGGGCGGTGTCGGCCTCCGCGGCGCTGCCGATGGTCTACCGGCCCGTCGAGGTCCGCGAGCGCGAGCTCGTCGACGGGGGCATCGTCTCCACCACGAACATCGACGTGGCCGTCGCGGCGGGGGCGACCCTCGTCGTGGTCATCAACCCGATCGTCCCGTTCGTCAACGACTTCTCGCGCAGCGTGGGCTCCGTGCTCGGCCGCCGCCCGCGCCACGTGTCGGACATGGGGATCGGCCAGGTCGGCTACCAGGCCTTCAAGCTCGTCGCCCACCAGCGCCTGCACGAGATGTCCAAGCAGTGGCAGGAGCGCTACCCCGGCGTGGACATCGTCCTCATCGAGCCCGAGCGCGACGACGAGCTCATGTTCCAGACCTCGATGATGGACTGGACCAAGCGGGTGGAGATCGCCCGTCACGGCTTCGAGTCGGTGACGCTGCGCCTCGCCGCCGAGTACGACGGACTGCGGGCGGTCTGCGACCGCCACGGCATCGAGATCTCCCCGGAGCGCGTGCGGCGCGTCGTGGCGCAGGCCGGCGCGGAGGAGCCCGAGCGCACCGCGGCCTGGCGGCGGATCCTCGAGCAGACGACCGGCGCGCTCCTGCGCCAGTCCCCCTAGGCGCCCGGGCCCACCGCCAGCTCGACGGCCCGCACGAGGCGCAGGCCGTGCTCCTCGGCGGCCGGGATGGTGATCCGCACCCGCGCCGGGTCGCCCAACGGGCCGCCGTCGGCGACGACGATCCCGCTGCGGCGCAGGCGGGCGGCGAGCTCGGCGCCGGGCAGGTCGCGGTGCGCGCACCACAGGACGTTGGCCTGGCTCGGGGCGACGTCGAGGCCGAGCTCCCTCAAGGAGCGGCGCAGCGGCTCGCGGGCGGCGGCCACCGCGGCGCCGCGACGGGCGCCGAGCCCGGGGTCGGCGCGCAGCGCGGCCAGCACCCCGGCCTGGGAGAGCTCGGAGACGCCGAGCGGCGGCGCGGCGCGCTCCAGCAGCTCCTCCGAGCCCGGCGCGCCGACCGCGTAGCCCACGCGCAGGCCGGCCAGGCCCCAGGCCTTGGAGAAGGTGCGCAGGACGAGGAGCCGCTCGTGGTCGTCGGTGAGGCGCAGCGCGGCGTCCGGGGCCTCGGCGTCGACGTGGTCGCGCAGGGCCTCGTCGAGGACGACGACGACCCGCTCGGGGAGCGCGTCGAGGAGCGCCCGGACGTCGGCGGCGCCCAGCAGCGCGCCCGTCGGGTCGACCGGGCCGCAGAGCGCGACGACACGGGTGCGCGGCGTGAGCGCCGCGAGCAGGCGCTCGGGCTCGTGGCCGGCCACGGGGACCGCGCTCGCGCCGGCCCGGCGGGCGAGCAGCGGGTGCAGGGAGTAGGTCGGCCAGGGGCAGATGAGCTCGTCGCCGGCGGCGAGCAGGCCGCTGAGCAGCCCGTTGAGGAGGCCGGAGGCGCCCTCGCCGACCACGACGCGCTCCACCGCCACGCCGTGGCGGTGGGCGAGCTCCGAGCGCAGCGCGGTCGCCCGCGGGTCGGGCGGACGCTGCAGCGCGCGGCGGGCGGAGTAGGTGATGGCGTCGACGACCGCGCTCGGCGGGCGGCCGGGCCAGCCGGTGGAGCGCAGGTCGAGGTCCTCGACGCGCTCGAGCGCCTGCCGCCAGCGGGCCGCGGCCTCCTCGCGCTTGCCGACGTTGACCTCCTCCTCGCTCAGCGCCTCGTAGTCGCGCCAGTGGCGGAAGAGCGGAGCCACTACGAGCTGGGGGCGACCATCGGCCCCGGCCCGACGATGACGATCAGCCAGAACGCGAAGAGCGCCCCGCCGACGACCGCCGTGGTGGCGAAGACCGGCGTGAGGATGCCGGTGCGCTGCTCGCGGCCCGAGGCGCGGCGGGCGAGGATCCAGAAGTGGTCCAGCCGCTTGAGCAGCATGAGCCCGACCATCAGCGCGCCCATGATCACCCCGAAGCCGACGACGATGGCCACGCCGAGGTTGTCCGTCCGCCACTGGACCTGCGCGGCGACCCACAGCCCGCCGGCGGGGATCGGGCCCCAGAAGGACAGGTTGATGACCACCATGACGGCGGCGATGAGGCCGGCGACGGCCCCGTCGATGCGCCGTCGGGCCACCGAGCCGGGGGCGGGGAGGGCGCGGTAGCGGACGGGCGCGGTGCCGGGGCGGCGCCCGACGAACATGCCGCCGTTGTCGGTGGGATCCGTGCGCACGATCACGTCTGAGCGTAGCCACGCCGGCGGCGCGGCACGCCCGCCACCGTGGACGTCGGCGGCTAGGCG
>CAXUES010000202.1:0-5901 GCA_964250185.1 uncultured Solirubrobacteraceae bacterium
CCCCGCGTGTCGCGCGTCCAGCTCCGGCGCGCGGTCGTCGCGCCCGCCGCGGCGAGTGCTGCGGCGCCCGCCCCTGCGGTCGTCCAGGCGCCCGCCTCCGCCGGGACCGGCGGCGACGGCGCCGGCGTCCTGCGGGCCTGCGCGGCCTCGGACGCTCCCCTGCGCGGCTGGTCGCGCTCGGCGCTCGCCGACGCCCGGACCGCCATGCCGGACGACCTGCGCGAGTACTCCGACTGCTCCGACCGGGTCTCCAGCGCGCTGCTGCACGGCTAGTTCCGGACACCCTCGACCACCGGTCGAGGGTCGTGGAGCCCGTCTTGAGGCAGGCGACGCGGGCCCGTGAGGCTCGAGCGCCGCTCAAGGGTGACAGCGGGCTCGGCACTATGTCCCCTCCGGTGGACGGGCGTCCAGCGCACCGCGATCCGGCTCAAGCCCACCCGGGTCGCGCGCCGACGGGCGGCCTCGATGCGCGTTCCGCTCCTGACCGTCCTGCTCACCCTCGCCTGCGCCGCCCCCGCCGTCGCGCAGGCGCCCGTCGTGCCGGCACCGCCCGCTCCGCCGGCCCCGGCCCCGGCGCCCGCGTGGCCCCAGGCCGCGCCGGAGCCCGTCGTGCGCACCACCGGCCTGGCCGTCGTGCCCGGCCGCGAGGCGGTGCTGCGCACCGACGGCCGCGCCGCGATCCCCCACGACGCGCCGAAGCAAGTCCGCGCGCTCGTGCGCTCCCTCAACGAGATCGCCGGCAAGCCCTACAAGTGGGGCGGCGGCCACGCGAAGCTCCTCGACGCGGGCTATGACTGCTCGGGCTCGGTGAGCTACGGGCTCATCCGCACGGGCCTGCTCGCCGCGCCGCTCGTCTCGGGCGGCTTCGCGAAGGCCTACGCCCACGGGGAGGGCCGCTGGGTCACGCTCTACGCCAACGCCGACCACGTCTACATGGAGGTGGCGGGGCTGCGGCTGGACACGAGCCCGGTCGCCGACCCCACCGGGCAGGGCGACGGCGTCCGCTGGCGCCCCGCGATCGGGCGGCGCCCCGGGTTCGCCGCCCGCCACCCCCTCGGGCTCTAGCGGCCCTTCCACTCCGGGGCGCGCTTGCCCAGGAAGGCCGAGATGCCCTCCTTGCCGTCCTCGCTGAAGAAGACCTGCTGGAAGGCCTCCTGCTCGGCGGCGAGGCCCGCGTCGAGGTCGCCCGCGGCGGAGACGCCCTTGATCTGCTCGACGGCCAGCGGCGCCTGGGCGGCGAGCTTGCGCCCCCAGGAGATCGCGGTGTCCAGCAGCTCGTGGTCGTCCACGGTGCGGTTGACCAGGCCCATCTCGTAGGCCTCGTCGGCGCCGATCGCGTCGCCGGTGAGGTTCATCTCCAGGGCCTTGTTCTCCCCGATGAGCCGCGGCAGGCGCTGGGTGCCGCCGAAGCCCGGGATGATGCCGAGGTTGACCTCGGGCTGGCCGAAGGTCGCCGAGTGGGCGGCGATGCGCACGTCGGCGGCCATGGCCAGCTCGTTGCCGCCGCCGAAGGCGAGGCCGTTGATGGCGGCGATCGTCACGACCGGGGAGCGCTCCATCCGGCGCAGGATCGCGTGGGCGCGCTCCACGAGCGCCTTGCCCGAGTCGGCGTCGAGCTTGGTGAACGCCTTGATGTCCGCGCCGGCGCTGAAGAGCAGCGGGTTGGAGGAGGCGATGACCAGCGCACGGGCGTCGGAGGCCTCGACGGCGCCGAAGACGGCCTCGAGGTGCTCGACGAGCTGCGGGGAGATCGCGTTCATCATCCCGTTGGCCAGCCAGGCGATGGAGACCTCGCCGCGCGACTCGAGCTTGACCACGGCACCCTCGCCCGCGGGCTGCTCGGCGTCCGGCGCGGCGTAGGGGTAGAAGCCCTGGCCGCTCTTCATGCCCAGGCGGCCCTGGGCGACCAGGCGGCGCAGCACGCGCGGCGGCGTGAAGTCGTCGCCCCACTCCTCCTGCGCGCGCTCCAGGCGCTCCAGGACGCTGTCCAGCCCGTCCATGTCGGCCTTCATGAACGGCGGGAAGAGGCCGCGGCGGGGGTCCAGGCCGGCGCCGGACATCATGCCGACGTCGATGTCGCGGTGGGTGGCCACGCCCTCCTCCAGCACCGACGCGGCCTCGAGGAACGTCTTGAGGACGAGGCGCTCCACGAGCTCCTCGATGTCCGGCGTCGCGTCGCCGTCCAGGGCCTTCTCGCCCTGCGGGGTGTAGACGCCCTCGCCGCCGGTCTTGGCGCCGAGCTTGCCGTCGGCGACGAGCGCCTGGATGCCCTTGGAGGCGTAGAAGCGATCGCCGTAGGACTCCACCATGTGCTCGGCGACGTGGATGACGGTGTCCAGGCCGAGCAGGTTGACCAGGAAGTACGGCCCCATCGGGGTGACCTTGGCCGCGCCGACGCCCTCGTCGATGAGCTTGATGTCCAGGCCCTTCTCCTCCTGCTGGCGCCAGATCTCCGAGATGCCCGACATGAGGATCCGGTTGACGACGAACCCGGGGACCTCCGCGCAGGTGATCGGCGTCTTCTTGATGGCCTGGGCGAAGTTCGCCGCGGCGCGGACGGTCTCGGTGGAGGTCTCCTCGCCCTCGACGACCTCGATGAGCGGCATGACCGACGCGGGGTAGAAGTAGTGGAAGCCGACGACCTTCTCGGGGCGCAGCGTCGCGTCGCCGATCTCGGCGATGGAGAGGCCCGAGGTGTTGGAGGCGAGGATCGCGTGGCCGGGGGTGACCGCGTCGAGCTCGGCGAACACCGCCTGCTTGATGTCCATGCGCTCCGGGACGGCCTCGATGACGAAGTCGACGTCGCCGAAGCCGTCGTAGGAGGTCGTGCCCTCGATGCGCCCGAGGATGGCCTCGATCTGGGCGTCGGCCTGCTCCTGGGTGAGCTTGCCCTTCTCCACGGGCTTCTTGAAGGAGCCCTTGGTGACGCCGCGCGCCTCCTTGAGCCCCGCGTCCACCAGCTCCTGCTTGATGTCCTTGAGGACGACGGGGATCCCGGCGGCCGCGATCGTCTGGGCGATCTGGCCCCCCATGGTCCCTGCGCCGACGACCGCTGCCTTGAAGACGAACATGGACCGCAGGGTAATTGACCCGCGGTAACCGGTGGCTCATGCCACTACGTCAGGCGGGCGTCCGCGACGTCGGAGATGCGCTCGATGCGGTAGCGGTGCATGGTGCGCCGCAGGGAGTCGGCGAGCGCCCGGCGCACGAAGAGGCTCGTCGGGAAGCGCACGTCCTTGAGCTCGTACTCCTGCTCCACGGTGACCAGGACGTCGTCGCCCCGGGCCGCGAAGGCGACGGTCTGCGTGGCCCGCAGGCGCTCGTCGTCGACCTCGACGACCTGGCCCTCCCCCGCCCGGTGCGCCCGCACGCGCTCCATGACGCGGCCGCGGCCGCCCGGGCGCGAGTCCCACAGCACGCGCGCGCCCGCCTCGGGCCAGCCGCCATCCTCGGTCACCACGGCGCCGAAGCCGTCGACGTAGGCCGGCCAGCGGCGCAGGTCGTAGAACAGCGCCTCGGCGGCCGCCCGCGGCCCGGGGACGAGCACCTCGGCCTTCACCTTGCCCACGGCTAGCGCAGCTCCGCGCGGAGGCCGTCGACCGCCGCCGCGACGGCGTCCAGGCGCGGCCCGAACTCGCCGAGCAGGCGCTCGCGCTCGGCCTCGCCCGCGTCGGTGAGCGCGTAGAAGCGCCGGGAGCGGCGCTCGGGGTGCTCCCAGTGCCCCTCGATGAGCCCGTCGGACTCCAGGCGGCGCAGCAGCGGGTACATCGTGTTCGGGTTGACGGCGACCAGGCCCGCGGTGAGCGCGGTGACCCGCTCCATCAGGCGCCCGCCGTAGGAGGGCTCCTGCCCGCAGAGGTGCAGCACGAGCATGGGCAGCAGCCCGGCCCGGCGCAGCTCGGCGGCGAAGACGTCGCCGGAGCCCGCCCCCGCGCGGGCGGCGCGCTCCCGCCGGCCGGCGGTCGCGCCCGCGGCGGCGCGGGCGGCCTCCATGGGCGCCGCCTCGGCGATCGCGTCCTTCGTCGCCCGTCCGGCCACGCCGTGCATCGTGGCAGGACCGGCGGCGGGCGCCCGGGCTCAGCCGCGCCGGGTCCTAGCCGTCCGCCCCGCCGCTTCCCACGCCGCGCAGGCGGGCGCCCGCCGCGAGCAGCTCCGTCCGGGTGTGCGGCCGCCGACGCGCCCGCGGCCCCCGAGGCGACCTTGCGCGACCTCGCCACCTCGATCCGGGCCACGCTGCGCGCGGGCGACGTGCTCGTGCGCTGGGACGAGCGCACCTTCGCCTGCGCGCTCCCGGGCCTCCAGCTCCCGGCCTGCGTCCCCCGGGTGCGCCTCCCGCGCACGGTCCTGGGCGCGCGCCGGCCCGCCGTGGCGGCCAGCGTCGGCAGCGCGCAGCTGCGCGACGACGAGTCGCCCGAGGCGCTCGCGGCCCGGGCGGAGCTCCCGCGCCGGTCGGCGATGCGCCGGTCCGACGGCTGACCTCAGGCGCCGGCCGGCTGGGGCCGGCGCACGACGCGCGCCGCGGTCACCTCCTCCAGGAGGGCGGCGAAGGCCACAGCCTGGACGTCGCGGTCGTAGGCGCGGATGGCCTCCGGCACGCGGTCGGGCTCCGGCCCGAGCAGGCGCCGGCGGTCGTGGGCGGCCACGAGGGCGGCCGTGAGCCCCGCGACGTCGCCCGGCGCGCAGGTCGTCGCGGTCGGGCACGTCGCCAGCAGGTCGCGCAGGTCCCCCGCCGGCACCGCCGCGAGCACGGGGCGGCCCGTGGCCAGCGCCTCGTAGGCCTTGCCGGGGACGATGCGGGCCCGGTCACCCAGGCGCAGGTCGTGCAACGGCAGGAAGACGACGTCGGCGGAGCGCAGCAGCTCGAGGGTCGCGCCGTGGGGCAGGTAGCCGTGCCCGACGGCCCGCCCGGCCCCGGACGCCGGCGCGCCGCTCCCGGCGAGGTGCACCTCGACCTCGGCGCCGGCCCGCCGCGCCGCCTCGGCGGCGGCGAGCAGGTGGACGGTGGAGCGCGGCGCGAGGTCGGCGCGGCTGCCCCCGCCGAGCAGCCGGCGCAGCCAGGGCGGCCCGACGCGCGTGGCGGCGTCGTGGGACGTGCCGGCGTGCACGACGCGCAGCGCGCTCCCCGTGGCCGGCGGCACCCGGCCCTCCCGGCCGAGCTCCTCGGCGTCGAAGCCGTTGGGCACGACCGTGGGACGGCACGCGGCGAGCTCGGGCCACGTGGCCACGAGCACCCGGCGCGCCTCCTCGCACGTCAGCACGATGGCCGCCGCGCTGCGCAGCGCCTGGCGCATGCGGCGGCGGTCCAGCGTGCGGTGCGCCGCGGTCGGATGGGAGCGCACCTCGTCCAGCGCCCACGGGTCGCGCAGGTCGGCGACCCACGGCACCCCGAGCTCGGAGGCCAGGCGGGCGGCGGCCTCCGCCGTCGAGTAGGGGGCGAGGGACGCGACGACCACGTCCACGCGGCCCGCGGCGGGCACCGCGACCGTCCCGAGCGCCTCGGCCCAGCGGCGCTCGCGCGCGCCCGCGCGCCCGAGGAGCCGGTCGACGCGGGTGCTGCCCGGCGCGGGCAGCGCCCCCGAGAGCCGCAGGACGTCGACGTCGGGGGGCACCCGGGCGTCGAGGTCGGCGTCGTGCGGGCCCCAGCGCTCCCCGGCTGCGGCGCGCGGTGCCGTCAACACGGTGCAGGCGATGCCGAGCGCGGGCAGCCGGCGCACGAGGCCGAGCGTGCGCTGGGTCCCCGCGCCGCCCTGGGGCGGGAAGCGCCAGGCGAGCAGCAGCGCGCGCATCAGGCCACCGCGACCATCGTGGGGCGCACGACGCGCGCCGGGGCGCCGACCGCGACCGCGCCCGCCGGGACGTCGTCGCGGACGACGGACCCCGCGCCGATGACCGCCCCCGCGC
>CAXUES010000203.1:0-5892 GCA_964250185.1 uncultured Solirubrobacteraceae bacterium
CCACGACGCAGGCGCAGCCCTCCGCGGGCGACATCTCCGACCTGGCCGCGACGGTCCGCGCCGCGCGCGTGCGGACGATCTTCCCCGAGGAGTCGCTCAACCCGGCGCTCACCCGGGCCATCGCCCGCCAGACCGGGGCGCGCGTGGGCGCGGAGCTCTACGCCGACACGCTGGGGCCGCGCGGCTCGGCCGGCGCGACGTACCTCGGGGCGCTCGCCCACAACGCCGACGCGATGGTGCGCGGCTTCACCGGGGGAGCGCGGGGCTGTGCGGGCTGAGACCGAGGTGCTCGTGCGCGCCGACGGGGTGGCCGGCGGCTACGGCCGGCGCACGGTGCTGCGCGACGTCACCTTCGAGGCGTGCGCGGGGGAGCGCATCGGCGTCCTGGGCCCCAACGGCGGCGGCAAGACGACGCTCTTCCGCCTGCTCACGGGCGAGCTCGACCCGATCGAGGGGACGGTCGCGGTCGGACGCTGCGCCGTGGTCGGCCAGACGGAGCGCTCGCGCCTGGACTTCCCCGTCTCGGCCACCGACGTGGCCACGATGGGCGCCGTCGCGCGGCTGCCCTGGTGGCGGCGGCCGGGCCGCGCCGACCGCCGCGCCGCCCGGGCGGCGCTGGAGCGCGTCGGTCTGGCCGAGCACGTCGACGCGACCTTCGGCGCGCTCTCGGGCGGCCAGCGCCAGCGCGTCCTGGTCGCCCGCGCGCTCGTGCAGGACGCCTCGGTGCTCCTGCTCGACGAGCCCTTCACCGGCCTGGACGGGGCGAGCGCCCAGACGCTCGAGCGGGTCCTCGACGAGCTCGCCGCGGAGGGCCGCGCGCTGCTCGTGGCCACCCACGACGTCCTGCAGGCGCGTCGCTGGGACCGGGTCCTGTGCGTCAACGGCACGCTCATCGCCGAGGGGCCGCCCGACGTCGTGCTGGACCGCGCGACGCTCGAGGCGACCTACGGCGCGGAGGTCGTCCCGCTCGACGGCGGCCGCGCGGTGCTCCCCTCCACCCACCCGCGCTGACGTGGTCCTCGCGCTGCTGGGCTGGCTGGCCGACCCGTGGCAGGACGCGATCCTGCGCCGCGCGTTCCTGGAGCTCGCGCTCGTGGGGATCGCCTCGGGCGCCCTGCGCTCGTGCTCGGCGCGCTGGGCGGCGTCGTGGTGGCGGCGCTGGCCATCGCGCTGGCGGGCCGGGTGCCGGGGATCGGCCGCGACACGGGCGTCGCGGTGGTCGTCACCGGCCTGCTGGGCCTGGGCGTCCTGCTCGCGCTCTCCCCGGCCACGCCGCCGCGGCTGGCCGACCTGCTCTTCGGCGACGTCCTCGGCGTGGGTCCGGGCGACCTCGTGGTCACCGGGGCGGTCGCCGTCTCGGCGCTCGCCGGGCTCGCGCTCGCCCACCCGCGCCTGCTCGTGGTGGGCTTCGACCGCTCCGCGGCGCCCGCCCTCCGGGTGGGCGTGGGCGCCGCCGACGCGACGCTCCTCGTGCTGCTGGCCGTCGTGCTGCTCGTCGCGGTGCAGGGCCTGGGCAACCTGCTCGTCGTCGCGGTGCTCATCGCCCCGGCGGCGACGGCGCGCCTGGTCGCGCGCCGCATGCCCGCGATGATGGCCACCGCGACGCTCGTCGCGGTGGCCGGGGGCTGGGGCGGGCTCTACCTCAGCTACCACGCCCGCATCGCGGCGGGCGCGTCGATCGCCGGGGTGCTCGTGGCGACCTACGTCGTGGTCGCGCTGGCCACGGCGTGGCGGCGGCCCTAGTCCTTCGGGCGCGCCTCCACGGCGATGTCGGGCTGGTCGGAGAAGATCGCGTCGATGTGCTGGGCGAAGAGCCGCCGGAAGAGCTCGAGGACATCGCCGAAGGCGGCCGGGTCGGTGCCGCGGCGCAGGTCGGTCGGCAGGAAGTCGTTCTCCGCGCGGACGGTGTAGGGCACGACCTTCAGCCCGGCGGCGTGCGCGTCGGCGACGAAGCTCGAGGCGGGCAGCGACGCGTTGGCCGCGTCGCGGGGGAGGAGCTGCTGGTAGTCCGGGCTCGCCCAGTCGGCGTAGCGGGCGATGCCGCGCAGCCCGGCCTTGGAGGAGAGCTGCGCGTAGGTCGGCGTGCCGCCGGCCGGGGTGTCGCCCGGGGAGCCCGAGGCGCTGAGCAGCTGCACGAGCTGGTCGCCCACCTGCCGGTTGAGCACCTCGAGGTTGCCCACCTCGAAGGACTGGATGAACACGGGCGACCGACGGGTCGCCAGGCCGTTGCGGCGCAGCGCGCGGACCAGCAGCGGCGTGGTGTCGTGGCCCTGGGCCTTGAAGTACGTCGGGTGCTTGGTCTCCGGCGCCACGCCGATGGTCCGGTGCAGCTCGCGCGAGAGCCGCGCGCGCAGGTCGAGGACCTCCTGGAAGGTCGGGATCTCGTAGCGGCCGTCGTAGATCGTGTTGTGCTGGCGCAGCGCGGGGAGGCGCTCCTTGGCCCGCAGCGTCTTGAGCTCCTTCAGCGTGAAGTCCTGGGTGAACCAGCCCGTGTAGCTCACGCCGTCGATGACCTGCGTGCGCCTGCGGGAGGCGAACTCGGGGTGCTCGGCGACGTCGGTGGTGCCGGAGATCTCGGGCTCGTGGCGGACGACGAGCTGGTCGTCCCTGGTCGGCACGAGGTCGGGCTCGATGACGTCGGCGCCCATGCGGGCGGCCAGCGCGTAGGAGGCCAGCGTGTGCTCGGGCCGGTAGCCCGAGGCGCCGCGGTGGCCGAAGACGAGCGGCACCTCGGCCTTGCCCGGCGCGTCGTTGGCCAGTGGCGTCTCGCGGGGCGTGGCCGCGGTCGCGGGGAGGGCGGGGACGAGCACCGCGGCGCAGAGGGCGGCGGCAGCGGGGAGGAGGCGACGCATCGCGCCAGTCCTATCCGATCCCGCGCGCCGGGTGTGAAGGTCGCGTGACGCTCAGGCGGCGCGGCAGGCGCCGCAGCGCCCGTGCAGCACGACGTCGTGCTGGGCGACGTCGAAGGCCACGCGCTCGGCGACGCGGGCGATGGCCCGCTCGAGCTCGTCGTCGGCGAACGGGATGACCTCGCCGCAGGCGTCGCAGACGAGGTGGTGGTGGTGGTGCTCCCCGCCCGGGTGGACCGGCTCGTAGCGCGCGACGCCCTGGCCGACCTCGACGCGGCCCACGAGCTTGAGCTGCTCGAGCTCGTCCAGCACGCGGTAGACGCTCGCGCGGCCGACGCGCCGCGCGCCCTCGGCGCGCAGGCGGTCCTCGACCTCCAGCGCCGACAGCGCGCAGTCCTGGCGGGCGAGGAGGTCCACGACGGCCTGCCGGGCGCCGCCGCGCCGGTAGCCCGCGCCGACGAGCGCGTCCATCGCCCCGGCCGACCAGTCGCCGTGCGCGCAGTGGGTGTGGGGGAGCTGCTCCACGGCTCCCATCGTAGATCCGGGCGGGACCGGCACGGCCCGCGGACGGCGTGCACGGCGCGTTGCAGGGGGCAGGTGCGCCGTGGCGCCGCGCCGAACTCCGGCGGACCATGAGCGACGCCCACCTGCACGCCGCGCTCGTCGCCTTCGCCGAGGAGGCCGCCTGGCAGCTGCACGCCGCCGCCGACGCCGGCGAGGAGGTGCCCTTCGAGGTCGTCGAGCGGGGCACCGCGCGGCGCGGAGCGCTTGCCCGCCTGGGCCGGCGGACCACCGGCGAGGGCGCGTTCTACTGCTACCGCCCGCTCACCGCGCAGTTCATCGCCGAGCGCGGCACGCTGCTCGCGCGCCTGCCGACCTACCTGCCCGCGGTGCACGCGCTGCAGGCCCTCGGCGGCCTGGACGAGTACCTCGAGGCGCGCGTCGCCCACGGCGGCCTGCCGCGCGCCCCGCGCGAACGGGCCGAGCTCGCGCTGCGCGCGTTCCTCACCCGGACCTTCGAGGACCAGACGACCTTCGAGCTGCGGCCGGAGCGCCTGCAGCGCGCCGTGGCCGAGCTGCAGGCGCTCGTGCTCGACGGCCGCGCCGAGGTCACCGTGGCCTGCGGGCTGCACGGCCTGGTGCTCCACTCGGCCGAGGTGCCGATGGGGGAGGGCCTCGTGCTCGCCCGGGCCGAGCGGGTGGCCGACGCGCCCTCCGAGGCCGACGTCTTCGCCGTGCTCACCTGGGAGGACGTCCCGGGCGACGAGGACCCCCTCGACCACGCCCGGGTGCGCATCGGGCGCCTCGTCGCGGCGCTCGGCCTCTACGACGCGGCCCACGTCGCCGCCAGCCCGACGGCGTGGACGCGCATCGCCGGTGGCCCGTGGCGCACCGTGGCGCTCGGCCTGGACGGCGGCCACGCCGTGGGCACCTGCGAGGTGCTCCCGGAGCAGGAGGACGAGCTGCGCGCGTTCTGCTCCCTCGTGGCCCGCAGGACGCCGCGGGCCGGCGGCGTGGCCTGGGCGCTGCGGCGCTCGGCCCTCGCCCGCGGCCGTCGTGACCCGCGCGAGGCCCTGACCGACCACCTGCTCGCCCTGCGCGCGCTGCTGGACCCCGACGCCGCCGGGGGCGACGTGCTCGCCGCCCGCCTGGCCGCGCTCTGCGCCCAGGCCGACGGGCGCGAGGCGCTCGCCCGCCGCCTGCGCGACACCGTCGCCCTGGAGCGCCGCGTCATCGCGGGCACGGGGGGCGTGGACGACGGCGACCTCGCCGCGCGGGTCGACGAGCTGGCCGAGCACACGCGCGCGGTGCTGCGCGACGTGCTCTGCGGCCACCTCGCCGCCGACCTCGTCGGGACCGCCGACGCGCTGCGCGCCGACGACCTCCACGTGCGGCCCGCCCTGGCCTGACGCCCTAGCGGCGGGCCTGGGCGCGCAGGCGCCGCACGACCGCCTGGCGCCGGTGGGGGCGCACCTCGCGGCGCGCGTGGCGCTCGGGCGCCGGCACGACGGGTTCGCGCTCGAGCTTCACCGCGAGCGTCTGGTACACGCCGAGGTGGTCGTTCTCGAAGCCCTGCGCCGCGCCGAGCAGGTAGAGGCGCCAGACGCGCTCGCGTTCCACGCCGACCAGGCGCACGGCCTCCTCGCGGTTGGCCTCCAGGTTCGCCGACCAGCGGCGCAGCGTCGTGACGTAGGACTCGCGCAGCGTCTCGATGTGGCGCAGCTCGAAGGCCTGGTCCTCGAGGTGGGTCAGCACGCGGGAGACCGGGTGCAGCTCCCCGTCGGGGAAGACGTAGCGGTTGGTGAACGTCGCGTCGCGCACCTCGGCCGGCTCGAGCAGCGCGATGCCGTGGTTGAGCACCTTGCCGCCCACGCGGACGAGCGAGCGCAGGCGCGTGACGTAGGCGGCGAGCTGGTCGCGGCCCACGTGCTCGTACATGCCGATGCTGGCGACCTTGTCGAAGGGCTCGTCGACCGGCAGGTCGCGGTAGTCCTGCACGCGGATCTCGACGAGGTCGGACAGGCCGGCCTCCTCGACGCGGATACGCGCCGCGGCCGCCTGCTCGCCCGAGAGCGTCACCCCGAGGGCGTGCACGCCGTGGTGGCGCGCGGCGTGCATGACCAGCGAGCCCCACCCGCAGCCGATGTCCAGGAAGCGCTCACCGGGCTGCAGGTCGAGCTTGCGGCAGATCATCGCCAGCTTGCGCTCCTGCGCCTCCTCGAGCGTGTCCTCGGGGGACGCGAACGCCGCGCAGGAGTAGACCATCGACTCGCCGAGGAGCAGGCGGTAGAAGGGGGTGGGCACGTCGTAGTGGTGGCGCACGGACTCGGCGTCGCGGCCGCGGGTGTGCCGGCCGCCGGCCGGGCGCGCCTCGCTCTCGGGGACCGGCGGGCGGCGCAGCGCGCCCAGGCGGGCGGCGGCGGCGACGATCGCGGCCTTCTCGCGGGGCGTCGGGCGCGCGCCGGAGAACCGCGTCAGCAGTGTGCGCAGCGCCGTGTCGAGGTCACCGTCGACGTCCAGGGCGCCCGAGACCCACGCGCGG
>CAXUES010000204.1:0-5883 GCA_964250185.1 uncultured Solirubrobacteraceae bacterium
TCATCGAGCCGAAGAGCGCGCCGTCCTGGAAGAGGACGCCGAACTTCTTGCGCATCTCGAACATCTCGTCGTCGCGCATGTTCGGCACGGACTCGCCGTGGACGAGCACGTCGCCCTCGTCGGGGTACAGCAGTCCGACCATGTGCTTGATGCACACGGACTTGCCGGTGCCCGACGGCCCGAGGATCATCGAGATCTTCCCGTCGGGGATCCCCATGTTGAGCCCGCGGAGGATCTTGTTGCGGCCGAAGGCCTTGTGGACGTCGACGAACTCGACGGCGTCGCGCACCCCGGTGGGACGGGCGAGCCCCGTGTGCCACTGGTACTCGTCGTCGTCATCGTCGCCGGAGCCCTTGGGCGGCGCCTCGGAGACGACGGCCGCCCGGGTGGGCTGCTCGTCGTCGTCGCGGGCGTCCGCGCCGTCACGGGCGACGCCCTCGTCGGGGCCGTCCGTCTCATAGCGGGGCTCGGCGTCGTCGTCGTGCTCCTGCGCGCGCAGGGCGGGGTCCTCCGGCTCGGAGTCGCCGGAACCAGGACGTGAGAACGAGGGCATGGGTCAGCCTCCGATTGGAGCTCGTGGGTTGGCGCCCCAGAACAACTGCGTGCCGAGCATCCCGATGAGGTGCACGAGCACGAGGTTGAGGACCATGGACTTCGCCGTCGCTGTGCCGACGCCGACGGGTCCACCGCCGGCGTTGTAGCCGTAGTAGCACCCGACGAGCACCACCGCGGTGGCCATGAACATGGCCTTGATCACCGAGTACAGGAAGTCCGTTGGGTTCTGGAACATCCAGAAGATGAGGAAGAACCCCCCCGACGACACCTCCGCGATCTGCTGCACCACCGCCAGGTAGCTCGCGAAGAAGCCGGCGCCGATGGACGCCATGTAGAGGAAGGGGAGCGTGAGCCAGGCCGCCGTCAGGCGGGTGGCGCACAGGAAGAGGACCGAGTCGATGCCCATGACCTCGAGCGCGTCGATCTCGTCGGAGATGCGCATCGAGCCGAGCTCGGCGACGATGCCCGTGCCGACCTTGGCGGCCATCATGTAGCCGAAGCCGTAGGGGACGAGCTCGCGCAGGTCGCACCAGGCCGAGAACACGCCGGAGTAGGCGGGCGCGCCGACCGAGCGCGTGAAGTACGCGCCCTCGATGCCGCACTGCAGCCCGATGATGAAGACCAGCGCCCAGATGACGATGGTCGAGCTGAGGATGAGCACGCCGGCCTGGCGCAGGGCCTCGCCGCCGAACTTCAGCACGCGCAGGGAGTAGACCTGCCCCATGATCCGCCCGGCGAACTTGGCGATCTCGCCGAAGTTGCCCAGGGCGTCCCGCGGGACGGCCGTCCACGAACTACCGGCCATGGTGCACCAGACCCCTCATCGCAGCTGGGTGATCTCGGGGTGGGTCGCCAGCAACGTCTGGGTGAAGACGTAGTTGAAGGCGAAGACACCGAGGAAGGCGATGACGACGGCCTGGTTGACCGCGCGGCCGACGCCCTCGGCGCCGCCCGAGGCGGTCATGCCCTTGTAGCAGCAGACGATCGCGATGATCGCCCCGAAGAGCGTCGTCTTGACGGTCGATCCCCAGAGGTCGGTGATCGACGCGTTGGTGAAGAACGTGGCGAAGAACGGCCCGAGCGAGGAGCCGTTGACCAGGGTGGCCAGGATGCCGCCGAAGATGCCGAACAGCAGCGCGTAGACGTTGAAGAGGCCCGTCACGAGCATGAGGCTCAGGAAGCGCGGCACCACGAGGTTCTTGACCGGGTCGACGCCGAGCACCTGCAGCGCGTCGAGCTCCTCGCGGATCTTGCGGGCGCCCAGGTCGGCCGTGATGGCCGTCCCCGCCACGCCGGCGAGCACGATGGCCGTCACGAACGGCGCGAACTCGCGGATGGAGGCCAGGACGAAGAAGCCGCCCAGGCGGTCCAGCGCGCCGAAGAGCACCAGGAAGTTCGCGGCCTGGAGGCCGGGGGCCCCGTAGCCGAAGGCCACGGTGGAGACGAGCAGGGGGAACCAGCACAGGCGGAGCGCGAAGAGGAACTGCGACACGAACTCACCCCCGTACGGGTAGGGGGGCCTGATGGCGGAGACCAAGGTCTTCCCCGTCAGGATGATCATGTCCCCGAACTCCTCGAGCAGGCCCCGTGCGGGGGAGATCGCTCGGTCGGCGACGCTGCGTGCCACTCCGTCTCCTTCTTCTGAACGGTGCCGGACAGCACCGCGCGGCGGCACACTACGCGACCACTCGGCGGCGTGTCGAACATGAACCGCAGCCGTCTCGTCCGACGGTCCGGTAGCTTCGCCGCCCATGCCCGCCGGACGCTCCCTCCTGCCCGCCGCCGTCGTCGCCGCCGGGCTCTCCGTCGCGGGCTGCGGGTCCAGCGCGACCCAGGCCGCCGACGAGCCCGCCGGGGACTACCGGGTGGAGGTCGTCGAGGCGTCCTTCCCCTCCTCCCAGCAGGTCGCGGAGAGCTCGAAGATCACCTTCAAGGTCCGCAACGCGGGCACGCGCGCCCTCCCCGACCTCGCCGTCACGCTCGACGGCCACGCTCTGCGCGAGATGGTGGCGCGCGCCCAGCGCCCCGTGTGGATCGTCGACCGCGGGCCCAAGGGCGCCGACTCGGCCTACACCAACACCTGGTCGCTGCCGAGCGTCCCGGCCGGGCAGACGCGCACGATGACCTGGGACGTCACGGCCGAGGTGCCGGGCCGGCACGAGGTGCGCTGGCGGGTCGCCGCGGGCCTCGACGGTCGCGCCAACGCGGTGCTGGCGTCGGGGGGCGCGCCCGAGGGCCGCTTCACCGTGGACGTCTCGGGCGACGCGCCCCAGTCGCGGATCGACCCCGACACGGGCGCCGTGGTCGACGAGGACGGCAGGACGATCGCCGCCCCGCCGGCCCAGTAGCACCTACTTGGGCAGGCGCGGGGCGATGATCCGGTAGGCCTTCAGCCCGAGGCCGAGGCGCTCGCGGTCCTCGGAGAGCATCGGGTCCAGCCGGGTGAGCTCCTTCACCCGCTCCAGGCGGTAGGCCACGGTGTGGCGGTGGGCGTAGATCGCCGCCGCCGTCGCGTTCATGTTGCAGTTCTGGTCCAGGTAGGACTCGAGCGTCCCGACGAGGTCGGTGCGGTACTGGTCGTCGTAGCGGACGATCGGCGCCACGGTGTCCTCGTAGAAGGAGCGCACCTCCTCGGGGTGGGAGGCCAGCACCCGGAAGAGCAGCCGGTAGGTGCCCGTCCCGATGTCGTCGAAGAGCGGGTCGCGGCCGCCCGCGTCGGACTGGCGCAGGACGTCCAGGACGAGCTCGGCCTCCTGGATGGCCCGGGCGAACTCGCCCGGATCGGCGTAGAAGCTCGACAGGCCGACCGTGCCGTGCTGGCGCAGGCGCTCGGCGAGCTTGCGCGCGCGGCCCAGCGTCTCCTCCGGCGCGCTGTCGGCGCCCACGGCGGGCAGCAGCGCGTAGACGCGGTCCTCCATGTGCTGCGCCAGCGCCCCGGGGTACTCGCCGCCGATGAGCGCCACGACGTGGCGGGGGCGGTCCGTGGTCAGCTCGGCGCACAGCACGACGGTGCCGCGCGAGAGGTCGCAGCCCAGCCGGCCGGCGCGGCGGACGATCTCCCGCGGCTCGAGGTCGGGGCGTGAGCGCAGGTCCTCCAGGAAGGAGCCGCGCAGGTTCTGCTCGACCTCCTCCTTGGCCTCCTCGATGGCGACCTCGGTGAGCGAGGCGACCGCGGCGAGGTGCAGGTACTCCGCGGCCTCCTCGGAGGGCGGGGCGCTGCCGAGCATGACCACGGCGCCGACGGTCTCGTCGCCCGAGCGGATCGGGACCTCGAGGGCGAGGCCCTCGGGGACCTGCGCGGGGCGGTCCTTGACGCGGTCGGCGACGTAGCGGCGCACGGCGTCCAGCGCGCGGTCGTCGTCCTGCGGCGCGAGCACGGCGGTGCCCAGGCGCGGGATGACGATGGCCACGGGGCCGCCCGCGGCGTCGGCGGCGAGGCGGGCGACACGGGCGAGGCCGTCGCCGCCGAGGATGGCGTCGACCATCCGCAGGTGCAGCGAGCGGAGGCGCTCGACGAGCCCGAGGGCCGGGACGGGCGCGACGGGAGAGGAGGTGGGATCGGGGAGGGCCGGCATGGCGAGGTGGTGGCTCCTGACGAGGTGGGCCGCCCCGGGGCCCGCGCCGTGGTGGCGCGGGCCTCGATCCGGGACCCGATGGGGTGCTGCGGGTGGGCCGCTAGGCGGTGGCGGCGTCGGGGTGGGCCTGGAGGATCTCCTCGCCCGACTCCCCGGTGCGCACGCGGTAGGCGTCGTCGACGGGGAGGACGAACACCTTGCCGTCCCCCACCGCCCCGGTGCGCCCGTGCTTGAGGATCGTGTCCACGATCGTCTGCACGTCGCTGTCGGCGACCACGCACTCCAGCTTCACCTTGGGCCGGAGGTAGTTGGTCAGCTCCGCGCCGCGGTAGCGCTCGGTGATGCCCTTCTGCCGGCCCGAGCCCTTGACCTCGCTGATGGACAGCGAGGGGAACCCGAGCTCGAGCAGCTCCATGCGGATCGGCTCGAACGCCTCATGGCGGATGTAGGACTCGATCTTCTTCACGCGATGGTCTCCTTGGTGGTCGCGAGCTGCCCCGACAGGCTCGGGGGAGCCGTCGGCGCGGCACCGTAGCCCACGAGCTCCGGCGCCGGGATGAACTGCTCGGGGTAGCCGTACATGCCGTGCTCGGAGATGTCCAGGCCCGCGTCCTCCTCCTCGGCCGACACGCGCAAGCCGTAGGTCGCCTTGATGATCCCGAACACGACGTACGAGACGACGAGGACGAAGACGAAGACGACGACGACACCGAGGGCCTGGCGGCCGAGCTGCACGAACGAGCCCGTGTAGAAGAGGCCACCGTCGCCCACGGCGTTGAACGAGGCGAGCGAGGGCACCGTGAAGAGCCCGCAGGCCAGGGTGCCCCAGATGCCGCAGAGGCCGTGCGCGGTGAGCGCGCCGACCGGGTCGTCGATCTTGCGGTCGATGGCGAACACGCCGAGCGGGACGATGATCCCGGCGATGAGGCCGATGATGACCGCGCCCCAGGTCGAGACGTACCCCGAGCCCGCCGTGATGGCCACCAGCGCGCCGATGGCGCCGTTGCCCGCCATGCCGATGTCGATCTTCTTGGTGACCGCGGCCCCCGTGATGATCGCGGAGATGACGCCGGCGGCGGCGGCGAGGTTCGTCACGACGACGACCTGGCTGAAGCGGCCGTCCAGCGCGTTGAGCGTGGAGCCGGGGTTGAAGCCGAACCACCCGAACCAGAGGACCAGGACCGCGAGACCGAACAGCGGCATGTTGTGGCCCGGGATCGCGCGGGGCTTGCCGTCGGGGCCGTACTTGCCCCGCCGCGGCCCGAGGTGCAGCAGCACGGCGAGGGCGCCGGTGGCGCCGATCAGGTGCACCGCGGTCGAGCCCGCGAAGTCCTGCATGTGGACGCTCGTCTGCAGCCAGCCGCCGCCGAACACCCAGCCCGAGGCGATCGGGTAGATGAAGCCGGCGAAGACGATCGCGTAGATGATGTACACGCCGAACTTGATGCGCTCGAGCGTGGTGCCCCACACGATGGCCAGCGAGACGGCGCAGAAGACGAACTGGAAGAAGAACTTCGCCTGGATCGTCGCGTCGGAGAGGCCCATGATCGGGAAGGCCTTCAGCGGGTCGCTGAAGCCGCTGAGGAAGAAGCCCTCGGTCCCGATGACGTGGCCCGAGCCGCCGCCGAAGGCGAACGCGAAGCCCATGGCCCAGTACATGATCGAGGCGATGCCGAAGTTCGTGAGGATCTTGGCGACCACCGTGCCGGCGTTCTTGCCACGGGAGAAGCCGATCTCCAGGAACATGAAGCCG
>CAXUES010000205.1:0-5861 GCA_964250185.1 uncultured Solirubrobacteraceae bacterium
GCGCCCTGCGCACGCCGCCGCAGGCGCCGTCGGCCGCGACGGTGGCGGGCGTGCCGCGCTGGCCCGCGGCGGCGCGGGCCCTGCGGGCCGAGCTCGCCCGGGCGGCCGCGCGATGAGCTTCTCGATCGTCTGCGTCATCCACGACTCCGCGGACGAGCTCGACGCGCTGCTGGCCTCGGTGGCCCGGCACGTGGGCTCCGCGGAGCCGCAGGTCGTCGTGGTCGACACGGCCTCGACCGACCGCGGCACCGAGGTCGCCCGGGCCCACGGCGCCGAGGTGGTCGAGCTCGGCGCCAACCCGGGCTTCGGCGCCGCCAACGACGCGGGCGTGGCTCGCGCCCGGCATCCCGCCTGCGTGCTGCTCAACCCCGACGTCGTCCTGCACGACGACGGCCTGCTGCGCCTCGTCGCCGCCGCGCAGGCGCGCGACGCCCTCCACGTGCCGCGCCTGCGCCGGCCCGACGGCTCGACGCAGGACTCCGCCCACGTGCGCCCGGGCGGCGCCGCGGGGATCGCCCGCGCGCTCCTGCCCGCGGCCGTCCTGCCCCGGCGGGCCCGCGAGGCGCTGGAGCCGTGGCGCGCCGACCGGCCGCGCCCGGTGGGCTGGGCCATCGCCGCGGCGGTCGCCGCACGCACGGCCACGCTGCGCGAGCTGGGGCCGTTCGACCCCGACGCGTTCCTCTTCTACGAGGACCTCGACTTCTGCCTGCACGCCGCCGCGACCGGGCGGCCGACCCTGCTGGACCCCACCGTGGTGCTCGAGCACGTCGGCGGCCACAGCACGGGCCGCCTGGGCGCCGCCGTGCTGGCCGCCGAGGCGCGGCGCCGGCGGGACGTGGTCGGCGCGCGGCTCGGCCCGGGCGCGCTGGCCCGCGACGACCTCGCGCAGGGGCTCGAGCTCGGCCTGCGCTCCCTCGCCCGCCGGGCCGCGGGCGCCGACGCGACGCGGCCGACCGCGCAGCTCGCCGCGCTGCGGGCGGCGCGACGGAACTAGAAGAGCCCGAGCTGCTCGTCGTCCGGCGGCGGCGGCGGCGCGGCGGCAGCGGCCGGCGTCGGCGTCGGCGGTTCCTCCTCCGGCGTCGGCGCCTCGGGATCGGGCTGCTCGAGCTCGGGGAGGGCCAGGAGCGCGGGGAGCCCGGCGAAGTCCGCGCGCAGCACCTCGACCTGCTCGGGGCGGTAGAGCGCCGCGGCCGGGTGGAAGACGGGCAGCAGGCGCACGGCGCGGCGGCCCAGCACGCGCTCCTCGGCCTGGCCGTGGATGCGCGTGATGCCGGTGGGGTCGCCGCGCAGGAGCTTCGTCGCGTAGTTGCCCAGGGTCACGACGACCTTCGGCCGGACGAGCTCGAGCTGGCGCCAGAGGTAGTCGCGGCAGTTGGCGACCTCCTCGGGGAGCGGGTCGCGGTTGCCGGGCGGCCGGCACTTCAGGACGTTGGCCACGAAGACGTCGGCGCGCGACAGGCCGACCTCCTCGAGCAGCTCGTCGAGCTTGCGCCCCGCCCGGCCGACGAAGGGCACGCCGCCACGGTCCTCGTCGGCGCCGGGCGCCTCTCCGACGAACATCAGGTCGGCGTCGGCGTTGCCCGCGCCGAAGACGACCTGGGTCCGCGTGGCGGCCAGCTGGGCGCAGCGCACGCACCCGCGGGCCTCCGCGAAGAGCTCCTTCAGCGCCTCGCGGCGGGCGACGGCATCGGCCACGCGGAGGAGCCTAGGCCGCGCTATCGTCCGCGTGACGCAGCCGTCACCCACGGGGACGGACCGCGACGCAGGACCACCGCAGCACCCGACAGGCCGGCATCCGCAGGAGCTGGACCACCCCCATGGACACCACCGCCACAGGCCGCACGGCCATCGTGGGCGCAGGCCGCCTCGGCTCCGCGCTCGCCGCGACGCTCCACCTCGGCGCCCCCCTCGGCCGCGGCGCCGACACGGGCGCCTACGACTGCGTCCTGCTCTGCGTGCCCGACGCCCAGATCCCCGCGGCCGCCGCCGCGATCGCCCCGCGCGACGGCCTGCTCGTCGGCCACTGCTCCGGCGCGACGACGCTCGCCGCGCTCGCGCCGCACGAGGCCTTCTCCATGCACCCGCTCATGACCGTCACCGGTCCGGGGGCCGTCTTCGCCGGCGCGGGCGGCGCCATCGCGGGGAGCACGCCACGCGCGCTGGCCGCCGCTGCCGCGCTGGCCACCGCGCTCGGGCTCCGCGTCGCCCCGGTGGCCGACGCCGACCGCCCCGCCTACCACGCCGCCGCCTCGTTGGCCGCCAACTACCTGCTCGCCGTGGAGGACGCCGCCGAGCGCCTCTTCCCGGCCGACCGCGCCCTGCTCGTGCCGCTCGTGCGCGCGGCGGTCGAGGCCTGGGCCGCCGGCGGCGCCCGCGCGGCCCTCACCGGGCCCGTCGTCCGCGGCGACGAGGCCACCGTCGCCGCCCAGCGCGCGGCCGTGGCCGACCGGTCCCCGGCCGACCTGCCCCTCTTCGACGTCCTCACCGACGCGACCCGGGCGCTCGCCGCCCGCCCCGGCGAAGGAGCCATCGCATGAAGATCGTCCACACCGTCCCCGACCTGCGCGTGGAGCGCCGCGCGGCCCGTGCCGCGGGCCGCACCGTCGCCCTCGTACCGACCATGGGCGCGCTCCACGCGGGCCACCTCACGCTCATCCGCCGGGCGGCGGCGCTCTGCGACGACGTCGTCGTCTCGGTGTTCGTCAACCCGGCGCAGTTCGACCGGCCCGACGACCTCGCCGCCTACCCCCGCGACCTCGAGCGCGACGCGCTGCTGGCCGGCGAGGCGGGGGCGACCATCGTCTTCGCCCCGTCGGTCGCCGAGGTCTACCCCGACGGCTTCGCCGCGCAGGTCCGTGTGGGCGGCCCGCTCGTCGAGGCCCTCGAGGGCGCCCACCGCGGCGCCGCGCACTTCCCCGGCGTCACCACCGTGGTGACCAAGCTCCTGCACATGGTCGCCCCGGACCGCGTCCTCTTCGGCCAGAAGGACGCCCAGCAGTGCCTCGTGGTGGCCAAGCTCATCGCCGACCTCGACATGGACGTCGCGATGGAGATCGTGCCGACCGTGCGCGAGGCCGACGGCCTGGCCCTCTCCAGCCGCAACGTGCGCCTGCAGGGCGCCGACCGCGAGCAGGCCCTCGCGCTGAAGGCCGCGCTGGACGCGGCAGCGGACGCCGTCGCCGCGGGCGAGCGCGTCGCCGCGGCGATCCTGGACGCCGGGCGTGCCGCGATGGCGCCGTTCGGCATCCAGCCCGAGTACCTCGCCCTCGTCGACGAGCGGACGCTCGCGCCGGTCCAGCGGCTCGAGGGCCGCGCGCTGCTGGCCGTGGCCGCGCCCGTCGGCCCCGTCCGCCTCATCGACAACGCCTTCCTCTCCCCCGTGCCGGCGTCCGCGCCGACCCCGACCTCCCGGAGGCCCAGCGTGCAGCGCACGATGCTGAAGTCCAAGATCCACCGCGCGACCATCACCGACTCCGACCTGCACTACGTCGGGTCGATCACGGTCGATCCCGACCTCCTCGAGGCCGCCGACGTGCGCGAGCACGAGCAGGTCCACGTGGTGGACGTCGACAACGGCGCCCGCTTCGAGACCTACACGATCGCCGGGCAGCGCGGCTCGGGCGAGATGAAGGTCAACGGCGCCGCCGCCCGCCTGGTCCACACCGGCGACACGATCATCGTCATCTCCTACGCGCAGTACGACGAGGCCGCGCTGGAGGCCTACGAGCCCCGCGTCGTCCACGTCGAGCGCGGCACGAACCGCATCGTCACCGTCGACGACGCCGTCTCGCAGCTGCTGACGGGCGAGGAGGCCGCATGAGCGCCCACCCGACCCCCGCCGTCGCCGCCGGCGACCGCCTGCCGATGACGCTCCCGCTGCTCGCCGAGCGGCGCGAGCTCGGTGAGCCCGTCGTCATGGTCACCGCCTACGACTTCCCGAGCGCGCGCGCCGCGGAGGCCGCGGGCGTGGACCTCGTCCTCGTCGGCGACTCGGCGGCCACCACCGTCCTGGGTCACAGCGCGACGACGCCGGTCGACGTCGAGACGATGCTCGTGCTGGCCAAGGCGGTCCGCCGCGGCCTCTCCAGCCCGCTGCTGGTCTGCGACCTGCCCTTCGGCTCCTACGAGGTCTCCGACGAGCAGGCGGTGAGCTGCGCGATCCGCTTCGTCAAGGAGGCGGGCGCCGACGCCGTCAAGCTCGAGGGCGGCGGCCCCACGCCGCTGGCCCGCGCCCGCGCGATCGTCAACGCCGGCATCCCGGTCATGGGCCACGTCGGCCTGACGCCGCAGACCTCGGTGGCGCTCGGCGGCTGGAAGGCGCAGGGCCGCACCGCCGCGGAGGCCATCGCGCTGCAGGAGGCCGGGTGCTTCTCGATGGTCTTCGAGGCGATCCCGTCGGCCGTCACCGAGCTCGTCATGCCCCACATGCGGGTGACGGTCATCGGCATCGGCGCCGGCCCGGCGACCGACGGCCAGGTGCT
Source organism: uncultured Solirubrobacteraceae bacterium (assembly GCA_964250185.1). Classification (GTDB taxonomy): domain Bacteria; phylum Actinomycetota; class Thermoleophilia; order Solirubrobacterales; family Solirubrobacteraceae; genus Paraconexibacter. Next base: position 4,482 of record CAXUES010000205.1, read on the forward strand.
GGTCTTCCACGACCTGCTCGGCATCCGCGAGGGCCTCGGCCCGCGCTTCGTCAAGCGCTACGCCGACCTGCAGGCCGAGATGGCCGCGGGCGTGGGCGCCTACGCCGAGGACGTCCGCACCCGGCGCTACCCCGCGCCGGAGCACGGCTACACGATCCCCGCGGAGGAGCTCGAGGCCCTGCGGGCGGCGCTGGCCGCCCTCTAGGAGCGCTTGGGCGGCGCGGAGGCCGCGCCGCCGCCAGCGCGTGCCGGCTTCTCCGCCGGCGCGTCCTCGGCGGGCTCCGACGGCTCGGCGTCGGCGAGGATCCGCACCACCTGCGCGGCGATCGCCGTGGCCGAGGCCTGCAGGTCGGGGGCCTCGGCGCGGCTGCGGGCCTGCACCGCGGAGAGCTGCGTGCGCTGGGCGAGCTCCCGGTGGGCCCGGTTGACCACCTGGTCCATCTGCTTGCCCAGGCCCAGGACCTTCTCGAAGGTGTCCTTCAGCGTGCTGGTGAGCGCCTGGGCGTCGCTCAGGGCGCGGTCGGCCTCCTCGCGCGCGGTGGCCATGAGGGCGGCGGCCTGCTCGCGGGCGTCACGGGCCTGCTCGCGGGCGTCGGCGCGGGCGGCGGAGAGCTCGGCCTCGCCGCGGCGGCGCAGGTCCTCCGCGCGCTCCTGCGCGGCGGCGACGGCGCGCTGGCCCTCCTGCTCGGCGGCGCGGCGCACCTCCTGGCCGGCCTTGAGGGCCTCCTGGTCGCGGCGCTTGAGCAGCGCCTCGACCTGCGCGCCGGACTCGTCGCGCAGGCGCTTGGCCTCGTCGCGCATGGCCTGCGCGTCGCGCTGGGCGGCCTCGCGCTCGGCCTGTACTTCGCGGCGGGCACGGCGGATGGCGTCCTCGGCGGCCTTCTGGGCGGCGGTGGTCTCGCGCTCGAGCGTGTCGGCGAGCTCGGCCCGTTCCCGGGAGAGCGTCTCGTCGGTGTCGCGGCGGACGGTGGCGATGGCGCGCTCGGCGTCCTCGCGGGCGCGGGCGACCTTCGCGTCGGCGGTGCTGCGCGCCTCGGTGACCTGGCGGGTGGTGCGCTCGACGAGCTCGGTGCGCTCCTGCTCGAGCTTGGCCCGCTCGGCGGCCAGGGAGCGGTCGGCGGCCTCGCGGGCGGCCCGCAGCTCCGTGTCGGTGCCCTCGCGCTCGGCGGTCAGCTCGGCGGCGACGCGGTCGCGCTCGGCCGCCAGGGCGCTCGTGGTCGCCTCGCGCTCCGCGGCGAGCTCGGCCTCCACGCGCTCGCGCTCGGCGCGCAGCTCCTCGCGGAGCTGACCGCGGGCGGTGGCCATCTCGGCCTGGGCGCCCTGGTGCGCGGCGGCGCGCTCGGCCTCGAGGCGGGCGCGCTCCGCGGCGAGGTCGGCCTC
>CAXUES010000206.1:0-3770 GCA_964250185.1 uncultured Solirubrobacteraceae bacterium
GGCGCTCCTCGAACTCGCCGCGGTACTTCGAGCCGGCCAGCAGCGCGCCGATGTCCAGCGCGACCACGCGCTTGTCCTGCAGGGAGTCCGGGACGTCGCGGGCGGCGATGCGCTGGGCGAGGCCCTCGGCGATCGCGGTCTTGCCCACGCCGGGCTCGCCGATCAGGACGGGGTTGTTCTTGGTGCGGCGGCTGAGCACCTGCATGACGCGGCGGATCTCGTCGTCGCGGCCGATGACCGGGTCGAGCTCGCCCGCGTGGGCGCGCTCGGTGAGGTCGATGCCGAACTTGTCCAGGGCGCCGACCTTCTCGTCGGGGTCCTGGTCGGTGACGCGGTGCGAGCCGCGCACCTCGGCGACGGCGCGGCCCAGCGCGTCGTGGGTGACCCCCGCGTTGCGCAGCAGGCCGCCGGCGGCCGAGGCCTTGTCGAGCGACAGCGCGAGCAGCAGGTGCTCCGCGGAGACGTACTCGTCCTTGAGCGCGCGCATCTCCGCCTCGGCGGCGCGAAGCAGCGTCAGGAGCTCGGGGGCGGTGGTCGGCTCGGACGGCGTGCCGAGCGTCGGGAGCGCGTCGAGCGCCTTGGTCAGGCCGGCGCGCAGGCCGGACACGTCGGCGCCGAGCTTGGCCAGCGCGCCCTGGGCGATGGTGCCCTCCTGGTCGAGGAGGGCCTGCAGCAGGTGCTCCGGCACGACCTGCGCGTGGGCGCGGGCCGCAGCCAGGTCGAGCGCGGAGCGCAGCGCCTCCTGCGTCTTGGTCGTGAAGCGGTCGGGGCTCATGGATCTCAGTGTACATGACTGAGATCATCTTCTCCATGGCGTTGACGGCCGCCCTGCCGGGCACGTCAGGGCGATGACCGACGACCCGCGCGAGCCCATCACCGACGACGAGACCCCGCTGGGCGACACGCCCGAGGCCCACGACGAGCTCAGCCCGCACGACCTCCCGAAGGGCCACCCGGGCCGTGACGCCGCCGAGGAGCAGGCCGGCGGGGAGGACGGGACCACCCGCGGCGACGTGTGACCAGCTTCGCTCCGTCCCGGCGCGCGCAGGGACCACGGCCGGCCCGGACGCGGGTAGGCGAGGAGGATGTCCACGAAGCGCCTGATCACCGGCATCCTCGTCGCCTTCTTCGCCATCTACGTGGCGACGGCCCTCATCTCGGGGGAGCCGTCCCTGCTGCTGGCCGTCGTCCTGGTGGTGCTGTTCGTCCTCGTGGCGGTCGCCCTGCTCGGCCTCGCGCGGCGCCGCCTGGAGCAGCGCCACGGCGGCGACACCGACGCCGCGATGGCCGACCACACCGACCCGGTCCCGTCGGCCGCGTTCATCACCGACGACGAGACGCCGCTGGGCGACACGACCGAGGCCCACGACGAGATCAGCCCCCACGACCTGCCCAAGCACCACCCGGGCCGCGCCGCGGCCGAGGCGCAGGCCTCGCGGCAGACCGCGGGCTCCGGCGTCGGCACGACGCAGGGCGACCGGTAGGGAACGCCGCCTCGCGGGTACCGCGGGGCGATGAGCCACAACGGGCAGCCCTCCATGACGCGATGGCTCTTGGCCACCGCCGCCGTCTTCTTCGTCGTCTACGTCGGCGCGGTGCTCATCACGGGCGAGCCGACCTACCTGCTGGCCGGCATCCTCGTGGTGGTGCTGGTCGGGATCATCTTCGGGGTGAACTACGCGGCCAAGAAGCGCATCGAGAAGACCCACCACGGGTCGCTCGAGGAGGCCATGAGCGACGAGACGGAGGGCATCCCCGCCGCCCACCTGCTCGCGGAGGACGACGGCACGGCGGTCGGCGACACCGACGAGGTGCACGACGAGATCAGCCCCCACGACCTGCCCAAGCACCACCCGGGCCGCGCCGCGGCCGAGGCGATGGTGGCCGACGAGGCCGACGGCACGACGAAGGGCCACGAGGACGGCGGCGCCGACGGGGCCGACGGCACCGAGAGCAACGCCGCGATCCGCGGCGGCGCCGGCTGAGCCCGGGCCTAGGGCTCGCGGACGACCCGGATGGTCGTCCGCGCGGGACGGACCTCGTCGCCGCGCACGAGCTCCGTGCCGGGCTCGTGGCGCGGGGCGGCCTCCCGGGCCGACTCGGCCTCGTCGAGCTCCCCGCGGACCTCGTCGCGGCGGTCCTCCAGGCCGGAGATCTCCGTGTGCAGCGCCCCGGCGCGGCGCTCGAGCGCCTCGAGCTGCTGCTGGGCGCGGGCGAGCTGCTGCTCGAGCTCCAGGACGCGCTCCACCCCGGCCAGGTTCAGCCCGAGCTCGGTGGTCATCTCCTGGATCTTGCGCAGCCGGTCCACGTCGGACTGCGAGTACAGCCGGGTCCCCTTGGGCGAGCGCTGGGGCTCGATGAGGCCGCGGGTCTCGTACATGCGCAGCGTCTGCGGGTGCATGTCGGCCAGCTCGGCCGCCACGGAGATCATGAAGACCCCGCGGTCGTGGTCGACCGTGACCTGCGTCCGGGTGCGGCGGATCGGGGGCACGCTCACGGAGCCGGCGCCGGCTCGGGATCGCGGTCGTGGCCGAACAGGTGCGCGCGCGGGTCGGCGTCGCTGAGGCCCGCGAGCTCCTCCACCAGGCGCGACTGCTCCGCCGACAGCGTGGCGGGGACGTCGATGACGAAGCGGTAGCGGATGTCGCCGCGGCCCTTGGCCCCCAGCCGCGGCGGCCCCTCGCCGCGCAGGCGCTGGATGGTCGCGGAGCGGGTGCCCGGCGGGACGCGCAGGCGCTTGCGCCCGTCGAGCGTGGGCACCTCGACCTCGGCGCCGCGGGCGGCCTCCGGGAACGTGATGGGCACCTCGACCTCGACGTGCTCGCCCTTGCGCACGAAGACGGGGCTCTCCTGGACGTGGCAGACGACGTAGAGGTCGCCGGGCGGTCCGCCGCCCGAGCCCTCCTCGCCCTTGCCGGGCAGGCGCACGCGGGAGCCGTCCTTGACGCCCGCGGGGATGTTCGCCCGCAGCTTGCGCATCGTCCGGGTGCGGCCGCTGCCCGAGCACGTCGGGCAGGGGTCCTCCACGATCGTGCCCGCGCCCTTGCAGCGCGTGCACGGCGTGGAGATCGAGAAGAGGCCCTGGCCCTGGGACTCGATCCCGCGGCCGTTGCACTTCGGGCAGATCTTCGGCTGGGTGCCGGGCTTGGCCCCCGAGCCGTGGCAGGTCGGGCAGGAGTGGCTCGTGGCCACCGACAGGGAGACCTGCGTGCCCTCGATCGCCTGGGCGAAGGAGATGTCCACCGTCGTCTCGAGGTCGTTGCCGCGCTCGGGCCGCGGCCGCGGCGGCATGCCCTGCCCGCTCGTGCCGCCCCCCGCGTTGCCGAAGAGGTTGGACAGGACGTCGCCGAAGCTGCCGGGGAAGTCCGCGGTGGAGAACCCGCCCGTGCCGCCGGCGCCGCCGCCCGTGGGCCCGCCGCCGAACCCGAAGAGGTTCCCGCGGTCGTACTCCTTGCGCTTGTCGGCGTCGGAGAGCACGTCGTGGGCGGCGGAGATCTCCTTGAAGCGCTTCTCGGCCGCCTCGTCGCCCGGGTTGCGATCCGGGTGGTACTGGCGGGCGAGCTTGCGGTACGCCTTCTTGATCTCCTCCGGCGTCGCCTTCTTGTCGACGCCGAGGACCTCGTAGAGGTTCGTGCGGGAGGCCATGGGACTCGGTCGCCGCCGCTAGGCGGCGACGATCACCTTCGCCGCGCGCAGGACGACGTCCTCGAGGTGGTAGCCGGGCTGGTACACCTCGACGATGGTGCCCGGCTCGGCGCCCTCTCGCGGAC
>CAXUES010000206.1:3780-5852 GCA_964250185.1 uncultured Solirubrobacteraceae bacterium
TGTTCGATCAGTTCTTCGGGTATTCGATCTCGGCGGTCTCGGCGCCCTCGACGGGCTGCTGGGCCAGGGCCTCGTGGCGGTGCGGGTCGAACGGCTGGCCCTTGGGCGAGTCCGCGGCGATCCCCACGCGCGTGAGCGCGCCCGTCAGCTCCTGCTGGACCAGGCGCAGGCCGCGCGTCAGCTCGGTCTCGCCCTCCTGGCCGTGCTCCGCCGCGGCCAGGGCCCGGTCGAAGTTGTCCAGGGCCGGGAGGAGCTCCTTGGCCAGGCGGCCGACGCCGCGCTGCTCGGCGGAGCCGGCGTCGCGGCGACCGCGCTTGCGGACGTTCTCGGTCTCCGCGCGGGCGCGGAGGTAGAGGTCCTTGTAGTCGGTGTCGTCGGCCGGGGCCGCCGACGAGGCCGCCGGGGCGTCGGGCGTGTCGGTGGCGACGTCGCCCTCCGCCTCGCCCTCGGAGCCCACCGCGGGCGGCGTGTGCGGCCCGCGGGGGAGGTCGGAGCCCTGCTCGGCGTCCGTGTTGGGCACGGGCTCGCCGTCGGGCGGCGCCTGCTGGTCGCTGTCGTTGCCCGCGCCGGCCCCGCGCATGGGGCCGTCGGGGACCTCGTCGTGGTCCTTCTCGCGCTCGGGCGTGTCGGGGCCGCCGATCATCTAGCGGGTGCCCTCGTCCACGACCTCGGCGTCGACGACGTCCTCGTCGTCGGACGACGAGGCGGAGGCGCCGTTGCCGTTGCCGGCGTCGCCGTCGGCCGCGGCGGTCTGCTGCGCCCGCTCGTACATGGCCTCGGAGACCTTGTGGAAGGCGGACTGCAGCGCCTCCGTCTTGGCCTTGATGTCCTCGGCGTCGTCGGTCTCCAACGAGGCGCGCAGGGCGGTCACGGCCGCCTCGATCTCCGTCTTGGAGGCCTCGTCGATGTTCTCGGCGAGGTCCTTGAGCTGGCGCTCGGACTGGTAGGCGGCGTTCTCGCCGGCGTTGCGCGCCTCGGCGAGCTCGCGCAGGCGCTTGTCGTCGTCGGCGTGGGACTCCGCGTCGTTGACCATCTTCTTGATCTCGTCGTCGCTGAGGCCACCGCCGGCGCGGATCTCGATCTTCTGCTCCTTGCCCGTCCCGAGGTCCTTCGCGGAGACGTTGAGGATGCCGTTGGCGTCGATGTCGAAGCCGACCTCGACCTGCGGGATGCCGCGCGGGGCCGGCGGGATGCCCGTGAGCTGGAACTTGCCCAGCGACTTGTTGTAGGAGGCCATCTCGCGCTCGCCCTGGAGCACGTGGATCTCCACGGAGGGCTGGTTGTCCTCGGCGGTCGAGAAGACCTCCGACTTGCGCGTGGGGATGGTCGTGTTGCGCTCGATGAGCTTGGTCATCACGCCGCCCTTGGTCTCGATGCCCAGGGTGAGCGGGGTGACGTCGAGCAGCAGGACGTCCTTGACGTCGCCCGCCAGCACGCCGGCCTGGATGGCCGCGCCGACGGCGACGACCTCGTCCGGGTTGACGCCGCGGTGGGGCTCCTTGCCCGTCAGCTCCTTGACCTTCTCCTGCACGGCGGGCATGCGGGTCATGCCGCCGACGAGCACGACGTGGTCGACCTGGGCGACGCCCTTGTCCTTGGCGTCGTCGAGGGCCTGGCGGACCGGGACGACCACGCGGTCGAGCAGGTCGCCGGTCAGCTCGTTCATCTTGGAGCGGCTCAGGCGCACGTCGAGGTGCTTCGGGCCCGAGGCGTCGGCCGTGATGAACGGCAGGTTGATCTGGGACTCCTGCGCGCTGGAGAGCTCGATCTTCGCCTTCTCCGCGGCCTCGTAGAGGCGCTGGAGGGCCATGGGGTCGGCCTTGAGGTCGATGGCCTGATCGCGCTTGAACTCCGCGGCGAGCCAGTTGACGATGAGCGAGTCGAAGTTGTCGCCGCCGAGGTGGTTGTCACCCGCGGTCGACTTGACCTCGAAGACGCCGTCGCCGATCTCCAGGACCGAGACGTCGAAGGTGCCGCCGCCGAGGTCGAAGACGAGGATCGTCTGGTCCTCGGACTTGTCCAGGCCGTAGGCGAGCGATGCGGCGGTCGGCTCGTTGATGATGCGCTTGACG
>CAXUES010000207.1:0-5852 GCA_964250185.1 uncultured Solirubrobacteraceae bacterium
CGTCGTCACCTTCGGCATCAACGACCTCAACCAGGGCCAGAGCGCCGCGCAGCTCGAGGCGACGCTGCAGCGCATCTGGAAGCTCGGCAAGGACCGTGGCCTCCGGGTCGTGCAGGCCACGCTGACACCGTGGACGTCGAGCACCGACAACTGGCAGACCGTCGCCGGTCAGACCCCGGCGACGTTCTCCGCGGCGCGGATCGCGGTGAACGACTGGATCCGCGCCGGAGGCGGCGGGTCGCCCGACCTCGACGGCTACCTCGAGGTCGCAGATCGCGTGGAGACGAGCCGGAACGCGGGGCGGTGGAAGCCCGGTCTCACCTACGACGGCGTCCACCCCAAGGTGAGCACCGACCGGCTGATCGCCGCCGGCGTGCCCCTCGAGAAGGTCGTCGGGCGCTAGCCGACGACCGCTTCGACGCGGCGGATGGGCTGGTAGCCCTCGAAGAACGCCGGCGCGTCGTGCCCCTCGACCCACGCGTGAGCCGCGAACGCCCCAGGGCTCTCCGAGATGCCGACGACGACGGTCCGCGGCACGGAGCGCGCTGCGAACCACCGCTGCACCACGAGCGCACGCTCCAGGCACGTCGCCCGCCGGATGCGCAGGACGACCTCGACGGTGCGCAGCGTCCGCGAGGGGAGCGGAGGCGGCGCCGGGACCTTGGTCGACAGCCCGTCCTCGCGCAGCTCGGCGTGCACGCTGGAGAAGGCCCGCAGCGCCCAGGCCGCAGCGCGGACGCGCTCGCGGTCGAAGAGCAGCCTCCAGACCTTCAGCGGCACCTCCCATGGCCCTCGCATGCGACCATGGAGGCTAGCTCGCGCACCCGGCCAGGACGGCCGGCGCACGAGAGGAGCTCATGAGCGACCAAGCGATCCCACGCCACGACGGCAACGCGATGTTCTTCGCCGCCCGGTCGCTCATGGCCGATCGTGAGATGGCGGACCTCGCCGCGGGCCTGCGCACCGGCGGCGTCGACGCGCTCTTCTTCAAGGGACGGATCACCGAGCGGTTCCTCCACGACCCGGGGGACCCACGTCCCTTCGGCGATCTCGACGTGCTCGTCGATCCGCGCCAGTACGCGCTGGCCGAGCGCGTCCTACAACGCCGCGGCTATGCCAACCGCTACGACGGGGAGGCGCCGCAGGACGCCGTCGAGCACGCGTTCTCGTGGCGATCGGACCGCTGGATCTTCCCCGTCGACCTGCACCTGCGGCTGTGGGGGTTCGGCACGGCGCCCGCCGACGCGTGGCGGGTGCTGTGGGCACGCCGCGAGGCGCTGTCGGTGGGCGGGGAGCCGGTGCTCGTGCCGGACGAGGCCTCCCAGCTGCTGCTCGTCGCGCTGCACGCCGCCCACCACGAGGACGCCGAGCGCCCCCTGGCCGATCTGCGTCGCGCGATCGACGTCGTGGGCACGGAGGGGTGGCGCCGGGCGACCTCGGTCGCGGCCGAGCTCGAGGCCGTCCCTGCGCTGACGACCGCGCTCGGGTTGCTGCCCGAGGGCGCGGAGCTGCTGCGAGCGCTGCAGCTCGACGTGGCCGACGGGTCGATGGCGCGGCCGCAGTCGGCGCTCTGGGGCGCCCCCACGGCGACCGAGGGCCTGCTGCGGCTCAAGGCGCAGCGCGGCGCGCGGGCGAAGGCGCGGCTGCTGCGCAAGGAGGCCTTCCCCTCGTCTGCCTTCATGCGCACGCAGTCCGCCGAGGCGGCCCTCGCCCGACGAGGCCGCAGCGGCCTCGCGCGCAGCTACGCCGTCAGGATCGGGCGGCTCGCGGTGGCGACCCTGCGGCGCCGACGTCGGACGAGCTGAGCGACGGCCATACTCGGGGGGTGAGCGCCGACCGGGCCGAGCCCCAGACGTGCGCGGTGGTGGTGCCGCTCCTCAACGAGGCGGCGCTGCTGCCGCGCTTCCTGCGCTCCATGGACGCGCAGGAGCGCCGCCCCGAGCGGCTCGTCCTCGTCGACGACGGGTCGACCGACGGTTCGCAGGCGCTCCTCGCCGCCTTCGCGCGTGACCGCGACTGGGTGACCCTGCTCGAACGTCCCGTGCGACCGCCGACCGGGGACCGGCTGGCCGACGCCCCCGAGCTGCGGGCGTTCCTCTGGGCCGTCGACCGGCTCGACGGCGAGTTCTCCGTGGTGGCGAAGATGGACGCCGACCTGGAGCTCGCGCCGCGGCACGTCGCGGAGGTCCTCGCCGCCTTCTCCGCAGATCCCTCCCTCGGCATGGCCGGCACCTACCTGTGGGTGCAGGAGCCGACAGGCGAGCAGCGCCGTGAGGAGCACCCCGCCCATCACGTCCGCGGGCCCACGCGGTTCTACCGGTGGTCCTGCTTCCTGGACATCGCCCCGATCCCCGAGGTGCTCGGGTGGGACGGCGCCGACGAGGTCCGCGCGCGGGCCCACGGATGGCGGACCCGCAGCATCGAGCTCAGCACCGGGCGCACGATGCACCTGCGCCCGACGGGCGCGCACGACGGCCAGCTGCGGGCCTACGCACGCTGGGGGGTCTGCGCCTACGCCATCGGCGCGCACCCGCTGGCGGTCCTCGCCGGCGCGCTGATCCGGCTGAAGGGCCCGCCGCCCGTGATCGGCTCGCTCGCCTACGTCGGCGGCTGGGCTGCGGCGCGGCCCCGCGGCGTCGCGCGCGTCCCCGAGGACATCCGCACGGCCACCCGTCGGGAGCAGCTGGGCCGCCTGCGCTCCCGCCGCCGAGCGCTCAGCGCATGACCCGGGTGCACTTCGTGGCCTCCGGAGGCGGCCACCTCGACCTCCTCCGGGCGGTGGCGGGACGGCTGCGGGCGCCGCACGACGCCATCTGGCTCACGACACCCGGCCGGGGCCTGGACAGCCTCCGCGCGGCGGGTGCGGTCGCCGAGCCGCTCACGCCGATCGATCAGGACACGGCAGACGCCCGGAGCGCGGCGCGGTCGGTCGCCACAGGCGCACGAGCCGCGTGGCGGGCACGCCCCGAGCTCATCGTGACCTCGGGCGCCGGGCTCGTCGTGCCGTTCGTGGCGGTCGCGCGAGGACTGGGCGCCCGGGTCCTCTTCGCCGAGACCATGGCCCGCGTGGGAGACGCCTCGCGCGCCGCGAAGGTGCTCGGCCGGCTCTCCGAGCAGGTGGCGGTGCAGTGGCCCGAGAGCGCCCTGTCGTTGCCCGGGGCCACCGTCACGTCCCCGCTGCTGCTCGAGCACGTGACCGGCGGGACGCCGCCGCACGGGGTCGGCACCTACGTCTCCTTCGGCACCCACCACGGCGACTTCAGCCGGCTGCTCGACGTCGTCCTGCGCGCCGTGGAGCGCGACGTGCTCCCGCGTCCGGTGCTGATCCAGCGCGGCTGGACACGGCCGCCGCGGCGCGACGTGCCGGAGGTCGAGGTCGTCGACTGGCTCACGGGCGCCGAGGTGCAGGCCGCGCTCGCCTCGTCGGCCGTGGTCGTGGCGCAGGCCGCGGCGGGGATCGCGGCGGCGACGCTGGCCCAGGGACGCCGACCCCTGCTGCTGGCGCGGCTGCAGGGCCACGGGGAGCACGTCGACGACCACCAGCAGCAGATCGCCGCCAAGCTGGACGAGCTGGGACTCGCTGTCGCACTCGAGGGCGACATCACACGATCGGATGTCGAACGCAGCCGATCGGCCATCGTGCGCCCGGAGAGCTTCGATGCCCACTCAGCGCTCCCGGAGTTGGTCGATCGGTTCATCTTGCGCGATCGGCGCCGCAGGCCCTTTTGAACTGGGGATCCAGCCAGTAGGCTGCCCGCTCGCCCACTACCGGAAACAGGTTCCCCTTGCGTCGCTCCACCGCCCGCATCGCGGCCGTCGCCCTGGCCTTCGGCTTCGCTTCGGTGGCCGTCCCCGCGGCCTCCGCGCAGCTTCCCGAGACCTTCGATCTCGACACCAACTCGACGTCCGCGCCCTTCGGGGCGCCGTCCTCGAACCAGACCCCGCTCACAGCGGGCGGTGGCTACGTGGTCCAGGCGCAGGGCACCATGAGCCTGTGGACCCTCGCGCAGTGGTCCGACCCGAGCTACGTGACGTGCGCGGGGACCGCCGAGCAGGCGCCCGTGCTGGCGAGCCCCGGCAAGACCAACGGGCCGGTCGGCGTCGACGCCGAGTCGCGCTACGCGCCGCTGGCCAACAGCGCGGCCGATTGCGCCTCCTCGCTGCGGCCGACCCCGAACGTGCAGCTGAGCGGCCCCGGCGGCTTCAGCCACCCCGCTCCGCTGGCGACGTCGAACGCCGCCGCGCACGTCTACCGCTACCCGGTCCGCGGCTCGGGAGCCCCGCTCACGGCTCGGTTCGTCGATCCGGCCCCGCAGGACAACTACGGCGTCTTCCGCTTCACGGTGGGCACGCCGACCGTCGCCGACTGCGCCAACGGTGGCGCTGCGGCCCTCGGGTTCCCGTCGGAGGCGGCCTGCGTCGGCTCTGCCTCGGCCAACTCGGTGAGCGCCACGCCGATCGCCTCCCCCACGGACTCCCCGGTGACGAGCGCTGCCGCGTCGACCTCGCCGCTGCCCGTGCCCGCGCAGCTCGACACGGGCGCCGGCGCCGTGGCCGGCGTCACCGCGTCGCGCATCTGCTCCTCCCGCCGGTCGTTCGTCATCCGCATCGTGGAGCGCAAGAAGCGCCCCCTGAAGTCCGCCCGCGTGACCTACCTCGGTCGCACGGTGAAGGCGAAGCGCCGCAAGAGCGACAAGCGCCTCGTGGCGACGATCAACCTGCGCAAGCGTCCGGTCAACCGCTTCTCGGTCTCCATCCGGGTGCAGTACAAGGACGGCAAGCGGGCCAAGGGCGTCCGCAAGTACTTCACGTGCTCCTCGAAGCGGCCCAGCAAGCCGCCCAAGCTCTAGCCGTTCCGGCTCGCTCGCGACCCCGCGAGCGAGCCGTCCCACTTCCCCACAGGTCGACTTCGGCCCGGAGAGCTCCATGGACGCCATCATCGTCACCTACAACAGCGCGCGAGATCTCGCCCGTCAGCTCAGGTGCGAGCCATTGCGGGCGGCGTTCGACCGGATCGTGGTGGTCGACAACAACTCGACGGACAGCTCCGTCAGCGTCGCCGAGCAGGCCGGCGTCGAAGTCCTCCGGCGGCAGGTCAACGACGGCTTCGCCGCCGCGGTGAACGCCGGCGTGCTGCACTGCAGCTCGGACCTGGTGGCGGTGCTCAACCCCGACGTCTTCGTCGACGACGTCGCCACCGTGGAGGGCCTCGACGCCGCCTTCGTCGACCCGACCGTCGGGCTCGTCGCCCCCCGGCTCCGCCTGCCCGACGGATCGCTGCAGGACTCGGCACGCACCATCCCGAGCCCGCTCGACCTCGCCCAACGTCGGCTGCGGGGGGACAAGGTGGGCGCGCTCGAGACGACCCGCAACCACGCCGTCCCCTGGGTCGTGGGTGCGTTCGTGGTCGTGCGTCGCTCGGCGTTCGCCTCGGTGAACGGCTTCGACGAGCGCTACCGCCTGTACTTCGAGGACGTCGACTTCTGCGTCCGGCTCTGGTCAGCCGGGTGGCAGGTGCTCATCGCCGGGGACCTCGAGGCACGGCACGACCACCAGGGGTCGAGCCGCAAGTCGCTGTTCGGGTGGGCGATGCGCCGTCACGCGAAGAGCGCGTGGAGCTTCTACGCCGCGCACCCCGATCTCCTGACGACGGCCGGGCGTGCCCGGCTCGTGCGGCGCCCGCGCTCGGCGAGCCACCCCCAGCCGATGGCCGCCGCGCCGCTGAGCTAGCTCAGCCGAGGGCGCTGCCGTACTGGCGCTGGTAGTACTCGCGGTAGTCGCCGGAGCGGATCGGCTGCCACCACTCGGGGTGCTCGCGGTACCAGCTGACGGTGCGCTCGAGGCCTTCCTGG
>CAXUES010000208.1:0-5841 GCA_964250185.1 uncultured Solirubrobacteraceae bacterium
TCGCGCACGAGCGTGCGCTGCTTGTCGCCGCGGAAGCCGAAGCGGTCGGCCAGGGAGCCCGCGGTGAGCTCCTCGCCGTCGGAGGTGCGGGTGCGCCCGCGGACCTCCTCGAGCGCCTCGAGCACCCGCAGGTGCCCCGGGATCTCCGCGGTGTCCTGCGAGAGGTGGGCGAGCTTGACCGTCGTGCCGCGGTCGACCTTGCCCTTCGTGGGCTCGAGCTCGCCGCTGAGGAGCTTGACCAGCGTCGTCTTGCCCGACCCGTTGACGCCGACGAGCGCGACGCGGTCGCCGGGCCCCAGGCGCCAGGTCAAGTCGCGCAGCAGGTGGCGCTCGCCCAGGTCGAGCGAGACGTGCTCGGCCTCGATGACCTTGCCGCCCAGGCGGGCGGTGGCGAAGCGCAGCAGCTCGACGCCGTCGCGGGCGACGGGCTCGTCGGCGATGAGCGTGTTGGCCGCCTCGATGCGGAACTTCGGCTTGGCCGTCCGGGCGGGCGGCCCGCGCCGCAGCCAGGCGAGCTCCTTGCGCAGCAGCTGCTGCCGGCGCGCGTCGCGGGAGGCCTGCTGGCGCTCGCGCTCGGCGCGGGCCAGGACGTAGGCCGCGTAGCCGCCCTCGTACTGGTGCACCTCGCCGTCGGAGACCTCCCAGGTCTGCGTGCAGACGGCGTCCAGGAACCAGCGGTCGTGGGTCACCACGAGCAGCGCGCCGCGGCGCGCGGCGAGGAAGCGCGCCAGCCAGTCGACCGCCTCGACGTCGAGGTGGTTGGTGGGCTCGTCGAGGAGGAGCAGCTCCGGGCCGTCGAGCAGGAGCTTGGCCAGCGCGATGCGGCGCTTCTCGCCACCGGAGAGCGGCCCGATCGTCGTGTCCAGGCCCTCGGGGAAGCGCTCCATGGCCACGCCGCCGAGCAGGCCGTCCAGGACGGAGCGGAAGGTCGCGTCGCCGGCCCACTCGTGGTCGGCGCGGCCTCCGACGAGCTCCTGGCGGATCGTCGCGGCGCCGTCGAGCTCGTCGCCCTGGTCGAGCAGGGCGAGCTCGAGGTCGCCCGCGCGGGTGGCCAGGCCCGAGTCGGGGTCCTCCACGCCGGCCACGATCGACAGCAGCGTCGACTTGCCGTCGCCGTTGCGCCCGACGATCCCGATGCGGTCGCCCGCGGCGACGCCGAGGGTCACGCCGGTCAGCACCGAGCGGCTGCCGAAGCCCTTGGTGACGTCCTTGAGGTTGATGAGGTTGCGGGGGAGGGCCATCTGCGCGCACCATGGTGGCGCCTCCGCCCGTGACCTCAGCGCACGGGGTGCGGCCAGGCCTCCTCGCGGCCCTGGAAGGCCAGGACGGCCGGGTTGACCACGACGCCGTCGCGGATCTCGATCGCGCGGCGCAGCGTCTCGTCGGCCTCCCAGGCGTCCGGGCCGGCCATGACCGTGGGCAGGTAGCCCAGCAGCGCCTCGCTGATCGCCCACGTGGCGGAGTCCCACAGCAGCGAGGGGGAGTGGTCCACGGCGTAGTAGGCCACGTCGCCGACGTGGACGAGCGGCTCGGCGAACGAGGTCGCCCGCGACCACGCGAAGGCCATGCCCGGGTCGATCGACACGTCCACGACGAGCGTGCCCGCCCCGAGCTCGGCGGGGTCGCGGACGAAGACCACAGGCTGCGTCGGGTCCTGCAGGAAGCAGTTGACGATCACGTCGTGCTCGGCCAGCGCCTCGGCCATCGGGCGCTCCCCGCCCTCCCCGTCGTCGTCGACGACCTGGGCGATGGCCGGGTGCTGGTCATCCAGGGCGAAGGTGCGCAGGCCGACGGTCGCGCTCGGGCGCTCGATCGTCGCGCCCTCCCGGCGGGTGTAGAGCGTCACGTCGGCCACGCCGAGCGCGTCGAGGGCGCGCGCGGCGCCGCGGCCCGTCGAGCCGAAGGAGATGACCGCCGCGCTCAGCGGCCGGCCGAACGCGCCCGTGCGGCCGACGAGCTGCAGCGCGTGGAGCACCGAGGCGTAGCCCGCCAGCTCGTTGTTGGCGTGGAAGACGTGCTGCTCGAAGCCGCCGCGCGAGTCCCAGCGGTGCATGGCCTCCCAGGCGATGAGCGTCAGGCGGCGGTCGATCGCCACCTGCGCGAGGGCCTCGTCCTGCACGACGTGCGGCCAGCCCCACAGGACCTGGCCCTCGCGGAGGGCCTCTAGATCGGCGACCTCGGGCTTGGGGAGCACGACGACCGACGAGCCCGCGATGACCTCCTCGCGGGGAGCGACGGTGCCGACGAGCGCGCGCAGGGCGTCGTCGCCGACGCCGAAGCGCTCGCCGTAGCCCTCCTCGACGAGCATCCGCTCCCGCAGGGCGCCGTCGATGCGGCGCAGGTGCTCCGGGTGGATCGGCAGGCGCCGCTCGTCGGGCTTGCGGGCGCGTCCGAGGACGCCGAGCGTGAGGTCGGCCATGTGGGTGCGGAACCTACCGGCGCACGCGCGGGTCCAGCCAGGCGTGGAGGACGTCGCACAGCGCCATGGACAGCGCCACGAGCACCGTCAGCTCGATCGCGCAGGCCTGCACGACGTCGAAGGGCGGCAGCGCGTCGCCCGTGAGCTTGGCCCGCTTCAGCGCGCCCGGCAGGTCGAAGGGCACCTCGATGAGGACGACGTTGGTGATGAGCAGCGGCACGTTGACCGAGATCGCCGCCAGGACCGTCGGCAGCGCGGCGGGGATCGCGTGGCGGCCGACGACGGCGCGCTCGCGCAGCCCCTTGGCGCGCGCCGTGCGCAGGAAGTCCTCCCCGAGGACGTCGCCCAGCGTCGCTCGGGTGATCCGCGCGACGACCGCGCCGAGCGGCAGGCCCGCGATGAGCCACGGGACCCACAGCGCGTGCAGCCAGCCGAGCGGGTCGCGCGTCGGCGCGACGTAGGTGCCGGTGTCGGACACGACGCCGATCGGCAGCGAGCCGATCTTCGCGCCGAAGACCCCGACGACCGCGGCGCCGAGGAAGTAGACCGGGGCGCTGAAGGCGAGGGCGGTGGCCGCGCTCACGCCGCGGTCGACGCCCGAGTGCGGGCGCGTGGCGCTGAGCGTGCCGAGCAGCAGGCCGCCCGCCGTCCCCGCGAGCAGCCCGCCGAGGACCAGCGCCAGGTCGACGGGGAGCCCCTCGGCGAGCACGCGGGTCATCGGGATGGCGCCCGCGCCGACCCCGCTCGTGCCCCACTCGAAGCGCAGGAAGAGGTCGGCGAGGTGGCCGGGCAGGGCGGTGAGCTGGTGACCGAGCGGCTCGTCGAGCCAGTACGGCCCGCCGAGGACGAAGAGCACCGAGGGCACCGTCACGACGACCGCGACCACGGTGAGCAGCCGGCGGGCGGCGTAGCGCAGGAGGTCGCTCCCCATGGCGGGGAGCGTCGCAGCCAGGAGCTCCTAGGCGGTGACCGCCGGACGGTCGCTCGTGCCCTCGCGGTCGGCGTCCGGCTCGTCGTCGACGAGGTCGCCCTCCAGCGAGATCGTCGGCAGGATGCGATCCAGCCAGGCGGGCATCCACCAGGCCTTGTCGCCCAGGAGCGTGATCACCGCCGGCGCGACGACCATCCGCACGATCAGCACGTCGATGGCGATGGCGCTGGCCAGGCCGAAGCCGATGAGCTTGATGATGATGTCGTCGCCGCTGACGAAGCCGAGGAAGACGGCGAACATGATCGTGCCCGCGGCGAGGATGACCTTGCCCACGCGGCTCATGCCGACGATCACGGAGTCGGCGGGCGCCCGTCCGCGCTTGGCCTCCTCGCGGATCCGGCTGGACAGGAAGACGTTGTAGTCCATGGACAGCCCGAAGAGGATCGCGAACATGAACAGCGGCACGAAGCTCACGATGGGCAGGTCGCCCTCGGAGCCGAAGACGCTCGCGCCCCAGCCCCACTGGAAGACCGCGACCACGACGCCGTAGGCCGCGGCGATCGAGAGCAGGTTGAAGACCGCGGAGACCAACGGCACCCAGATCGAGCGGAAGACCGCCATGAGCAGCAGGATGCTCAGGCCGACGACGAGCGCGATGAAGATCGGCAGGCGCTCGGCGATCTTCGCGCCGAGGTCCTCGAACGTCGCGGTCGCGCCGCCGACGTGGACCCGCACGTCGCTGCCGCGCGTGGCGGCGGGGATCGTCGAGTCGCGCAGGCGGTCGACGAGCTCCGAGGTGCCCTCGTCCTGCGGCGACGTCGTCGGGATGACCGAGATGATCGCGGCGGTGCCGGCCGGGTTCATGCGCGGCGGCGTGGCGACCTGCACGCCCTTCGTGCGGCTCACGGCCTGTTGCACGCGGGTGAGCGTCGCGCGGCTCGCGCTCGCGTTGGCGGACGGCACGTCGGCGGCGAGCAGCAGCGGCCCGTTGAAGCCGGGCCCGAAGCCCTCGGCGAGCTTGTCGTAGGCCATGCGGGTGGTCGTGTCCGCGCCGTCGTTGCCGTCGTCGGGCTGGCCCAGGCGCAGCTGCGTCGCGGGGTAGGCCAGGACGAGCAGCAGCAGCGTGCCGACGCCCGCCGCGACCCACGGGCGCCGGGTGAGCACGCCGCCCCAGCGGGCGAAGGCCTCCGACGGCGCGGTGTGCGACGGGTCCTTCGGGCGCAGGCGCTTGGCGAACGCGCCCATGAAGGTCGGCAGCACGGTGACCGCGCCGACCGCGACGCAGGCCACGACGATCGCCGAGCCGATGCCCATCCGCCCGACGAAGGGGATGCCCGTGGCGAGCAGGCCGGCGATGGCCACCACCACGATGAGCCCCGCGGCCACCACGGAGACGCCCGCGGTGGAGTTCGCCACGCGCGCGGCGTGTGGCACGCTGTCGCCCGCCGCGAGTTGCTCCCGGTAGCGGCCGACGATGAGCAGCGCGTAGTCGATGCCCGCGCCGAGGCCGAGCATGATCCCCAGCGTCGGGGCGAAGCTCGGGAAGTCCGCGAAGCGCGCGCCCACGGTGAGCAGCAGCAGGCCGACGCCGAGCGCGATGAGCGCCGAGACGAGCGTCAAGACCATCGCGGCGGCCGAGTGGAAGACGAGCGTGAGGACGATGACCGCGACGGCGATGCCGACGATCTCACCGACGGGGGCGCTCTGCTGCTGGGCCTGGTCGACGACCTGGCCGTTCTGCGCGATCGACAGCCCGTTCCCGGCGGCCTTGGTCGTCGTGTCGATGAGGCGCTGGCCGGCCTCGGTGCCCAGGTCGACCGCCCGCTTGTCGTACTGGACCGTGGCGAAGGCGATCTTCCCGTCACGCGACACCTGGCCCTGGGTGCGCAGCGGGTCGGCGGCGGCGGTCACGTCGGGCTGGCGGGCGATCTCGGCCACCGTCGAGCGGATCGTCGCGGGGCGGTTCCCGTCGCGCAGGGTGCCCGACGCCACCGAGAAGACGACGGTCGCGGTGTCGCCCGCGGCGCTGGGGAAGCGCTGCTGGAGGACGTCGTAGGCCTGCTGGGACTCGGTGCCCGGCGTCTTGAAGTCGTCGGAGAACTCCCCGCCGAAGGCCCCGGCGAGCACGCCGATGACCACGAAGACGGCGAGGACGATCGCCACGGACCGCTTCCAGTTGCGCGCGGCGGCGGCCGCGAGGGATCCGAGGAGATGCGCCATGGCCGGGCACTTCACCACACCGAGTGCAAATCGACAATGAGTGCATGGTCACACTGGGTGCGCGGACGCGCGTCCGCCAGGTAGGTTCCTGCCCTCATGGCCACGGAGGAGCTCGGTCGGCGGGAGCGCAAGCGCGTGCAGACGCGCGAGGCGATCGCGCGGGCGGCGCTGGAGCTCTTCTCCGAGCGCGGCTTCGACGAGACGACGATCGCCGACATCACCGAGCGCGCCGACGTCTCCCGGCGCACGTTCTTCTCCTACTTCCCGGCCA
>CAXUES010000209.1:0-5833 GCA_964250185.1 uncultured Solirubrobacteraceae bacterium
TCAACTACGCCAAGCGCGAGTACAAGCTGCTCATCGGCCAGCAGACGGCCGAGGAAGTGAAGCTCGAGATCGGGTCCGCGTACCCGATGGAGGAGGAGGTCCAGGCGGAGATCCGCGGGCGCGACATGGTGTCGGGCCTGCCGAAGACCGTCGTCCTCACCTCCGAGGAGATCCGCCAGGCGCTCGAGGAGCCGCTCTCGCAGATCATCGACGCGGTCAAGGAGACCCTCGACCGCACGCCGCCCGAGCTCGCCTCGGACATCATGGACCGCGGCATCATGCTCGCGGGCGGTGGCTCGCTCCTGCAGGGCCTCGACGAGCGCCTCCGCGAGGAGACGCAGATGCCCGCCCACCTCGCCGAGTCCCCGCTGACGTGCGTCGCGGTCGGTTCGGGCCGCTCCCTGGAGGAGTTCGAGGTCATCCACCGCTCCAACAAGAAGCAGGCCCGCGGCACCCGCCGCGCCCGGCGCTACTAGCGCCTCCGGCGGCGCGGTCCGAGCCCGCGCTGCCACCATCCTCTCCACGTGCCCGCCGACCGCCAGACGATCCGTCGCCGCCGCCTCGTGCTGGCCGTGCTCGTCCTGCTCTCGATCGGCCTGCTCACCGCGACGTTCGGCGGCGGGGTGAACGCCATCCAGCGCGGCGTCACCGCGGTCATCTCCCCGGTGCAGGACGTCAGCTCGCGCGCGCTGAAGCCGGCCCGCGACCTCGTCGGGTGGGTGGGGGACACCTTCGACGCCAAGGGCGAGAACGCCCGCCTGAAGGCCGAGCTGGCCACGCTGCGCCAGCGCCGCGTCGACACGGACGCCTACGCCCGTCAGAACGTCGAGTTCCGCCGGCTGCTCGTCCTGGGCCGCCGCATCGGCGTGGGAGACATGGGCCCCGAGATGTCGCGGGTCATCGGCAAGACCCCGACGCTCTTCAACCAGGTCCTGACGATCGACAAGGGCCAGTCCGACGGCCTGGCGCCGCGGGACCCGGTCATCGCCGCCGACGGCCTGGTCGGGGAGATCGCCTGGACGACCCGCAGCACGGCCGGCGTGGAGCTCGTCACCGACCCGGACTTCGGCGCGGGCGCGAAGATCTCCGCCACGGGCCGCTCGGGCACGGTGCGCCCGGCCACCGGCGCCCCGCGCGAGCTCATCCTCAAGTACGTCGTGGGACGCGTGGACGAGCGCCAGACCGTCGTCACCGCGGGCACCGACGACGCCGGGGGGCGCTTCCCGTCGCTCTTCCCCGCCGACGTGCCCATCGGCTCGGTCAGCGAGGTGGAGGACGCGGGCTCCGACGCCCAGCAGGTCCACGTGCGGCCCTTCGTCGACGTGCGCGACCTCGACTACGTCCAGGTGCTCACCGACGTCGCGCGGAGCCGCGGCACGTGAGCGCCCCGGGAGCGCTCGCCGCGCGCCTCGTCGTCCTCGGCCTCGCGTGCGTGCTCGTGCAGATCGTCGCGGTCTCGCAGATCGACCTGCTCGGCACCAACGCCGACCTGCTCCCGCTCTTCGTCGCCGCCGTCGGCCTGCTCTGCGGGCCGGTGCAGGGCGCGGTCTTCGGCTTCTCCACCGGCCTGCTGCTCGACGCGGCCCTCGTGCAGCCCCTCGGGCCGACGAGCCTGGTCGCCTGCATCGTCGGCTACGCCGCGGGCCGGGCCGGCGACCGCCTCGACGACCCACGCGGCCCGCTCGTCTCCCTGGCGGTGGGCGCCGTGGGCACCACGGTCATGGTCCTCGGCTACGCCGTGCTGCAGTTCCTATTGGGCATCGACGCGCCCGTCAGCTCGACGCTCTTCCTGCAGGTCCTGGCCACCATCCTCGTCAACACGCTCATCGCGCTGCCCGCCTTCGCCGTGGTCCGCCGGTCGCTGGGCGGGGCGATCCCGGCCGACCGCCGGCCGCGCCGCCGCCGGCAGTACGCGGCGAGCCTGTCCCCCCTGCACCGCGCATGATGATGGAGCCCGCGCCCCGCCGCGAGGTCCCGATCTCCCCGAGCCTCGCGGTGCGCGTGGCGGCGGTCGGCTTCATCGCCTTCGCGCTCTTCGCGATCATCTTCCTGCGCCTGTGGTTCCTGCAGGTCCTCTCGGGCGACCAGTACCTCGCCCAGGCCACGCAGAACCGCGTCCGCG
The DNA here is from genome assembly GCA_964250185.1 of uncultured Solirubrobacteraceae bacterium. Classification (GTDB taxonomy): domain Bacteria; phylum Actinomycetota; class Thermoleophilia; order Solirubrobacterales; family Solirubrobacteraceae; genus Paraconexibacter. The sequence continues at coordinate 2,123 of CAXUES010000209.1, forward strand.
TCGAGGCGATCCAGGCCCCGCGCGGGGACATCGTCGACCGCAACAACGACGTGCTGGTGGAGAACCGCCAGGCCACCGTCCTGCGGCTCAAGCCCGCGTCGCTGCCCGAGGTGGTCCGCACGGACGCCGCGACCTGGGGCCAGCGGGTCACCGCCCGGGCCAAGCGCCCGGAGGGCTCCCGCGGCGCGCCCGTGCCCGTGCCGGCGGTCCGGCCGCAGGTGCGCTCCCGCTTCAAGGCGATCGGGGCGATCACCGGCCTGTCGCTCAAGGACATCCAGTACCGCGTCACGGTCGGCATCGCCCAGGTGCCCTACGCCGCGGTGCGCCTGAAGTCCGACGTCCCCGACGCGGTGCGCAACTACGTGGAGGAGCGCCAGGAGGACTTCCCCGGCGTCACCGTCGACCAGATCTACGTCCGCGAGTACCCCTTCAAGACGCTGGCCTCGCAGCTGGTGGGCACGGTCTCGGAGATCTCCCCCCAGCAGCTGGAGGACAAGGACTACAAGGGCGTCAAGGAGGGGACGATCGACGGCCAGGAGGGCCTGGAGGCCGAGTACGACCGCTACCTGCGCGGCACGGACGGCCGCCTGATCACCAACGTCGACGCGCAGGGCCTCGCCCGCGACGACGCCTCGCGCACCGAGGCGCCCACGCCGGGCCGCCAGGTGCAGCTCTCGCTCGACCTCGGCCTGCAGCGCACGGGGGAGCGCGCCCTCGCCCGCTTCGGCAAGCCGGGAGCCTTCGTGGCCATGGACCCGGAGTCGGGGGAGATCTACGCGATCGGCTCGGCCCCGAACTTCGACCCCAACCGGCTGTCGCGGCCCATCTCCCAGGAGGAGTACGACCGCCTCTACAACAACCCGGAGTCCAACCAGCCGCGCTTCAACCGGGCGATCTCCTCGGTCTATCCCGTCGGGTCGACGTTCAAGCCGATCACGGCCTTCGCGTCGCTGGGCTCGGGGATCATCTCGCCGGACTCGACCGTGGCCGACACCACGGGCTGCATCCAGGTCGGCATCGGGCCGGGCTCGGAGCGCTGCAACGCGGGCAAGGCGGTCCTGGGCACCCAGACCGTCGTCGGCGCGCTGAAGGTCTCCTCCGACGTCTTCTTCTACCGGATGGGCCAGCGCCTCTACCAGGAGAAGGGACGCGCGCTGCAGGACTGGGCCAAGCGCCTGGGCCTGGGCCGGCGCACCGGGGTCGACCTGCCCAACGAGAGCAAGGGCAACGTCCCCGACCGCGCCTACCGCGACAAGCTCAACCGCGACGAGGCCGCCTGCCGCAAGCGCAACGACGGCAACCCGTGCGGGATCGCCGACGGCACCAACCGCGCCTACAGCGTCGGCGACAACGTCTCGCTCGCCGTGGGCCAGGGCGACTTCCAGGCCACCCCGCTGCAGATGGCCACCGCCTACGCGGCGATCGCCAACGGCGGCAAGGTCGTCAAGCCGCACCTCGGCACCCGGGTGGAGGACGACCAGAGCCGCCTGGTGCAGCGCCTGAGCCACGGCTCGACCCGCCGGGTGTCGCTGCCCGCCGCCGACCTCGCCGCGATCCGCCTGGGCCTGCACGAGGCCGCGAGCGCCCCGGGCGGCACCTCGGCCAGCGTCTTCACGGGCTGGCCGCAGTCCCAGCTGCCGATCTACGGCAAGACGGGCACGGCGCAGACGGGCAACCTCGAGGCCGCGGGCGACCAGTCCTGGTACGTCGCCTACGTGCCGCGGTCGGCCACCAACTCCCGTCCGCTCGTCGTCGCGGCGACCGTGGAGCGCGGCGGCTTCGGCGCCGCCGCCGCGGCGCCGACGGCTTGTCGCATCCTGGCCAAGTGGTATGACCGTCCCAACGTGCCCTGCACCCCGGGCACCAACAACGACCGTTGAGCACCACCGTCCCCAGCGTCCAGCCCGGCGCCTCCGTCCCGCGTGGCCGCCCCTGGCCGCTGCGCCTGTCGTTCGATCCGCTCATGGCCCTGGCCGTCCTGGGGATCTGCGCGTGCTCCATCGCCGCGCTGCGCTCGGTGCCCTCCGAGCCGGCCAACTTCTACGCCGACCGCCAGCTCGTCTACATGGCGGTCGGGATCGTGCTCGCCGCGGTGCTGTCGCGGGTCGACTACTCGCGGCTGCGCGAGGTCAAGTACGGGCTCTTCGCCTTCCTGATCCTCTCGCTGCTCGGCGTCGAGTTCATCGGCAACGTCGCCAAGGGCGCGCAGCGCGCGATCGTCATCGGACCCGTCTCCTACCAGGCCTCCGAGCTGGGCAAGCTCATCGTCTGCATCGTCCTGGCCGCCTTCGTCACCGACCGGGCGCGGATGCTCGGCGACCGGCAGACGACGGCCAGGACGCTGCTGCTCGCAGCGATCCCCGCCGCCATGGTCCTCGTGCAGCCCGACCTGGGCTCGAGCATGGTCTACGGGGTCATCTCGCTGGCCGTGCTCTTCGTGGCCGGCGTGCCGTGGCGGCACTTCGCCGCCCTCGGCGCGCTGCTGGCCATCGCCGTGACCGGGGTCCTCGTCGTCGCGCCGCTCGCCGGCGTGGAGGTCCTGCACGGCTACCAGAAGGACCGCCTCACCTCGTTCATCAACCCGGACGAGGCCTCCAGCCAGGAGGCCTACCAGCAGGAGCAGTCCAAGGCCGCCATCGGCTCCGGGGAGAAGACGGGGCGCGGCGACCGCTCCACCCAGACCCAGAACGGCTTCCTGCCGGAGAAGCAGACCGACTTCATCTTCGCGGTGGTCGGCGAGCGCTGGGGCTTCGTCGGGGCCGCCACGGTCCTCTCGCTCTACGCCCTCCTCATATGGAGGGGCCTGCGCACCGTGACGCTGGCCAAGAACCTGTTCGGCACGCTGCTGGCCGGCGGCATCGTGGCCATGCTGCTCTTCCAGGTCTTCGTCAACGTCGGGATGACCCTCGGGATCATGCCGATCACGGGGATCCCCCTGCCGCTCATGAGCTACGGCGGCTCAGCGGTCATCACCAACCTCTTGGCCTTCGGCCTGCTGCAGTCGATCTACGCGCAAGGGCGCGCCGCGACTGCCGGCAAGGGCAGATAGGTCGCACCATGACTCCAGGAGCAACCCATGAAGAAGCAAGTGCTCGTCAGCGTGGATCGCGGGGAGACCCGCGTCGCGCTGATGGAAGCCCCCGACGGCGCCGCTGAGGCGACGCCGGACACCACCGACGCCCCCAAGGCCAACGGCCGCGGCCGAGGCCGCTCCGGCGGCAAGGCGCCCGACGGCTACCGCGTCGCGGAGCTCTACTTCGAGCGCCGCGGCAACCGCTCCATCGTGGGCAACATCTACAAGGGCAAGGTCGACAACGTCCTGCCCGGCCTCGAGGCCGCCTTCGTCGACATCGGCCTGGACAAGAACGGCTTCCTCCACGTCGACGAGATCGTCCTGCCCGGCGTGGAGACCGTCCGCCGCGGCCGCGGCCGCGACACGGGCGGCAAGAAGATCTCCGACCTCATCAAGCCCGGCGACGAGATCGTCGTGCAGGTCGTCAAGGACCCGCTGAAGACCAAGGGCGCGCGCCTGAGCATGGACCTCACGGTCGCCGGGCGCTACATGGTCTACACGCCCACGGGCGAGGGCGCCGGCGTCTCCAAGCGCCTGGAGGACAAGGAGCGCGACCGCCTGCGCCGCGAGGCCAAGTCGCTCGAGCTGGGCGACAAGGGCGGGGTCATCATCCGCACGGCCGCGCACGGCGCCGTCCG
>CAXUES010000210.1:0-5819 GCA_964250185.1 uncultured Solirubrobacteraceae bacterium
GCGGAGGCGGACTCAGCTCCTGTCGAGCGGGGTGCAGACGCAGGCGCGGTTCCCGTCGGCGTCGGCGATCACCACGAACGCCCGGGCGTGACCCCGCAAATGGCGGCAGTTCGTCGCTTCTGCCTGCTCAGAGGGCACTTCTCGCCCGGCAGGACGCGGATCTCCCCGCTCCTTGCGGCCCTTTCAGGCCGGCCGCTGGAGCAGGTGGGAGCGCTCGAGCGCCGACGGCGACCCCACGCCGAGGAGGACCAGCGTGCGCTCGAGGTCGTCCAGCAGCGCGTCGAGCACCGCCTCCACCCCGGCCTGCCCGTCGGCGGCCAGGCCCCAGAGGTACGGACGGCCGACCAGGACGGCGTCGGCGCCGAGCGCGAGCGCCCGGCACACGTCGGCGCCCGAGCGGATCCCGCCGTCGACGAGGACGGGCACGCGGCCCGCGACCGCGGCGGCGACGCCCTCGAGCGCCACCGCGCTGGGCACCGCGCCGTCGAGCTGGCGCGCGCCGTGGGTGGAGACGATCACCCCGGCCGCGCCGGCTCGCACGGCCTGCTCGCCGTCGGCCGGGCTCAGGATCCCCTTGACCAGCACGCCGAGCCCCGACGCGGCGGCCACCTCGGCGACGTCCTCCCAGCCCAGCGCGAGCCAGCCGCCCACGGGCGGCTTGCTGTCCGCCCCGGGCGCCTCGGGACCCAGGTGCGTCGTGACGGTGGTCCCCGGCGGCATGGCCAGCGGGCCGTGGCGGCGCTCGCGCTCGCGGCGGCCGCCCACGGGCATGTCGACGGTGAGCACGATCGCGTCGTAGCCCGCCGCGGCCGCGCGGCGGACCATCGCGGGCATCGTGGCCCGGTCCTCGACGTAGAGCTGGAACCAGCGCGCGCCGCCCGGTGCCGCGTCGGCGACCTCCTGCAGGTCGGCGGTGGACCGGGTGCTCAGCGTGCTCACCAGCCCGCGCGAGGCGGCGGCGCGCGCGACGGCGAGCTCCCCGTCGGGGTGCAGGAGCCGCTGCACGGCGGCCGGGGCGAGGACGATCGGGGCGGCCATGCGCGTCCCCGCGACCTCGACGGCGAGGTCGGCCGCGGCGACCCCGCGCAGCACCCGGGGCACGAGCCAGTGGCGCTGCCAGGCCTCCTGCGCCTCCCCGAGCGAGCGCTCGTCGCCCGCCCCCCCGGCGAAGTAGTCGTAGACGGCGGGATCCAGGCGCGCGCGGGCCCGGTCCTCGAGGTGGCGCAGGAGCTCCATCGGCCGTGAAGGCTCGCAGGCCCGGCTGGGCCGTACGGTCACCTGAGATGCCGAAGATCCTCGTCACCGGCGCCACGGGCTTCGTGGGCGCCACCCTCATCCCCCTGCTGCTCGAGGACGGCCACGACGTGCGCGCCTACGCGCGGCGCCCCGAGGCCGTCCAGGACGGCGTCGAGGTCGTGCAGGGCGACGCCGTCGAGGGCACGGGGCTCGACGACGCGCTCGCGGGCGTCGACGTCGCCTACTACCTGCTGCACTCGATGGCGGGCACGTCGGCCGACGGCTTCGACGCCGCCGAGCTCACCGCAGCGCGGAACTTCGCCGCGGCGATGCAGCGCCAGGGCACGCGCCGGGTCATCTTCCTAGGCGGGGTGCTGCCGCCCCGGGACTCGCGGATCTCCCGCCACATGGCCTCGCGCCTGGCCGTGGAGGAGACGCTGCTGGCCGCCGCGCCGGAGGGGATCGCCTTCCGCGCGTCCATCGTCGTCGGCGCGGGCGGCAGCTCCTTCCGCTTCCTCGTGCGCCTCGTGGAGCGCCTGCGCGTGCTGCCCCTGCCGGCCTGGCGGAACGGGCGCACCGAGCCCATCGACGAGCGCGACGTCATGGCCTACCTGCGCGCCGCCGCGACGATCGCGGACGCGGGCAACGGCTCGGTGGACATCCCCGGGCCCGAGGCGATGACCTACGCCGAGATGGTCGGCCGGATCGCCGACGCGCTGCTCGTCGCGCGTCCCACGATCTCCCTGCCGGTCAACCTCACCCCGATCGCCGCGCCGATCGTCGCGGCGATCGCCTCCTCGGAGGTCGGCCTCGTCCAGCCGCTCATGGAGTCGCTGGAGGAGGACCTCCTCGCCCGCGACGACCACGCGCGCACGCGCTTCGGCGTGCGCCTGCACCGCTACGACGCGGCGGTCGAGCGCGCCCTGCGGACCATGGAGGCCGAGGGCGAGCTGCGCGCCCGCTAGGCGGTCGCCCGCCCCGCGACCATGCCGCGGTGCATGGTGCGGTCGCCGACCACGCCGGAGTGGTCGGCCTTGTGGAGCACCACCGCGTTGTCCCACATGACCACGTCGCCGGGCTGCCAGGCGTGGCGGTGGACGTTCTCCTCGCGGGTGGAGTGCGTGAGCAGCCCGGCGATCGTCGCGGCGGCCTCGTCATCGTCCATGCCGCTCACCGCGACGCAGCGCTGCGGCGTGGAGAGGTACAGCGCGACGCGCCCGGTGATCGGGTGGGGGCGGAAGAGCGGGTGGTCGGCCTCGGTCTCGTCGTCGGGATCGAGGTCCAGGCCGGTCATCGCGTGGCGCACGGTGCGCCCCTCGAGGTCGGCGCGCAGCTCGGCGGGCAGCGTCTCGTAGGCGCGCAGCTGGTTGGTGAAGAGCGTCTCGCCGCCCTCCGTGGGGATCTCCACGGCGCGCAGCGCGGTGTAGGCCGGCGGCGTGGCCACGTAGCTCGTGTCCACGTGGTAGCTCGACCGGGGCGGCGTGGCCCGCCCGACGTTCGTGACGACGTTGAGGTCGGGGAAGCCGTCGGCCGCCGCCTCGCCCTTGGTGAAGGCGAGCTCGCCGAAGGAGCGCAGGAAGGTCAGGAAGCGCTCGTCGTCGAGGTGCTGGTCGCGGGCGACGAGCACGCCGTGGTCGGCCAGCAGCACCTTCAGCGTCTCCACCTCGTCGGGGGTGAGGCGGTCCAGCGCGACGCCGGTGACCTCGACGCCGATCGGCTCCAGCGTGGTGTGCTCCATCAGGACGCTCCTGCTCTGTCGAGGACGGTGGCGAGGGACGACGCGAAGAGCTCGTCCGTGGGGATGCCGGCGGCCGCGGCCATGACGGCCACGACGCTCTGGGCGGAGAACGAGCAGTAGAGCCCGGCCTCCATGAACCACGGGGTGCCCGTGGGGTCGACGCGGACGTCGAAGAGGCTGTGGTCGCGGCAGCCCAGCGCGACGTGGCAGCGTCGCGCGAGCTCCTGCACGGGCCGGGTGACCGGGTCGTCGGCGGGGACGATCCACGCGCGCGAGGCCTCCTTGGCCACGAGCTCGAGCCCCTCGCCACCGGCGGCCGGGCGCAGCTTGTCCCCGGGCCCGCGGATCGGCTTGGCGTCGCGGTCCATGGCGTACTCCTCCAGGGGCAGCGCGACGAGCTCGCCGTCGCCGCGGTCCAGCACGCCGCAGCGCACCTCGCGGCCCAGCTCGACGTAGCGCTCCACGAGCGCCTCGTCGGCGTGCGCCAGGGCGCCGTCGAGCGCTCCGGCGCACTCGGAGGCCTCGCGGACGAGCGCGACGCCCACGGAGTTGTCCTCGTCGACGGGCTTGACCACGACGGGCGGCGCGAGGGACGGCCGGCCACCGCGGCGCACGACCTCCCCCTCGGGCACCGCGACGCCGGCCGCCGCCACGACGGCGCGGGCGCGCTGCTTGTGCGCGGCCAGCGCCATGGTCCCGGGCGCGTTGCCGACGTAGGGGATCTCCAGCAGGTCGAGCAGTCCGCGGTACTCGGTCATGCCGGGCAGGCAGAACATCTGCGGCACGGCGACGTCGGGCGCGAGCGCGACCAGGTGCGCGATCGCGTCGGCCGGCGCCGGCGCCGGCGCCGCCGCGATGGCCGCGGGGCCCAGGCCGGCCGGGAAGCGCCAGCGCCGGTCGGGCGACACGTGGGCAACGTGGTGCTCATAGCGGGCGTCCCCGCCGACCACGGCGAGGCAGCCGCGCGCGTACAGGCACGACAGCTCGACGTGGAACGGGCTGACCGCCGAGCCCACGAGGTGCAGGACGCGCAGGGTCACGTCAGTCGCCGCCCGGTTCGACGAGCTTGCCGATGTTGAAGTCGATCTTGCGCCACGGCCGGCCCCGCACGAGGTTGCCCAGCAGCAGCGACGGCACCTGGACGTGGTGGACGGCCAGGAACGGCAGCGGGTCGGTCCAGTCGAAGATCGCGTCGCGGCCCCGGACGAGCGTGCGCATCGTGGCGCGCAGCCGTCCGGGGTGGCGCAGCGCGCCCCACAGCTCGTTGTAGAGCCAGTACGTCGGGCGGCCCGCCGGGTCGGGCGACACCGCGGGCGCGCCGTCGTCGAGGTAGGCGGCGGCCAGGCCGGGGTGGTCCTGCAGGAGCGTGATCGCCGAGTGCGTGCGCGGGTTGCACTCGATGGCCCGCAGGGTCCCGTCGTCGCCGCGGATGAAGTCGAAGGAGAGCTGCCCCGTCGCGCCGAGACCCGCGGCGAACCGCGCCACCCAGGCCTCGATCTCCGGGTCCTGGACCTGCTGGTAGTTGAGCAGCGAGGCCGAGGAGGGACAGCAGCAGGACACGAGCACGCGACCGTCGCGGACCGTGCCGTGGGTGCACCACTCGGTGCCGGTCACGAAGGCCTGCAGGACGAACGGGGTCCGGTCGGAGATCGGCAGCGTGGCCAGGTAGGCGTCGGTCTCCTGCGGGGTCGGCCGTGGCAGCCGCGTGAGGTCCAGCCGGCGGATCGGGTCGTACGGGATGCTCTTGAGCACGTACGGCCCGGGGTTGGCGGCGAAGTCGAAGTCGCGCACCTGCTGGGGGTCGGTGATGCGGTGCGCGTCGGGCACCCCGAGGCCGAAGGAGCGCGCGAGCCGGGAGAAGGCGTGCTTGTCGTCCAGCGCGGCGACCACGTCGGCGTCGGGGTGCACGACGTCGCAGTGGGGCGCCAGCAGGGCGCGGGCCTCGGCGTCGAAGCGGCTGGCCACCGGGGAGCTGACCGGCACGTAGACGTCGACCTCCTCGGCCCGGACGACCGCCAGGAGCGCCTCGGCGTAGCCCGGCGCGTCGGGCTCGGGCACGACGTGGAAGGCGCTCACCGCGCGCGAGGTGCGGTGCCCGGTGAAGCGGTAGCGGCGCGACTCCACGAGCACGACGCGATGGCCGGCGCGGTGGAAGGCCCGCGCGAGCGCGAGCGCCTTGGTCATCTTCCCCCCGCTGAGCAGCACGGTGCGCGGCCGCGCGGCCGTCGCCGGCACGACGCGCCGCCCGCGCAGCAGCGCCGCCGCCGTGAGCGCCGCGTTGAGCGGCGCGACGGCCGTCAGCAACCCGAGCGTGGCCAGCGTCTTGGTGGCGCCGGGCACCGCTCGGACCTCAGGCGCGGCGCACGAGCGTGAGGCCGTCGCGCAGCGCGAGCAGCACCTGCTCGACGCGGGGATCGGCGGCCAGGCGCTCGTTGAAGGCGGCGATCGCCTCGCCGTTGGCCGAGCGCTCGCCCGAGGTCCACGGCTGGCCCTGCATGAGCGTGTTGTCCACGGCGATGAGCCCGCCGGGCGCCAGCAGCGAGGAGCCGAGCACGGCGTCGACGTAGTCCGCGTAGCCCGCCTTGTCGGCGTCGACGAAGACCAGGTCGAAGGCCTCCCCCGCCGCGGCGAGCTCCCGCAGGGTGTCCAGCGCCGGGCCGACGCGGACGTCGATGCGGGCGCCCGCGGGGGCGGCGGCGAACGCCTCCTGCGCGATGGCGGCGACGGCCGGCACGAGCTCGCAGGCGACGACCTGCCCGTCCTCGGGCAGCGCCTCGGCCATGGCCAGCGCCGAGTAGCCCGTGAACATGCCGACGTCGAGCACCCGCCGCGCCCGCGCGAGGCG
>CAXUES010000211.1:0-370 GCA_964250185.1 uncultured Solirubrobacteraceae bacterium
GCGCAGGCCGCCGCGCCGCGCGAGCGGCCGCAGCACCTCGCGGTCCACGAGCCGCTGGAGGTGCGCGCAGGGCTGCGCGGGCCGGCGGCCGGCGCAGCGCACGTCGCCCACGACGAAGTCCCGGCCGGTCCACGTGTTCGGATCGGTGCCGCTGACCACGAGGTTGCGGCGATGCTCCCCCGGCGCCAGCGGGGGATCGAAGCTGTCGACGACCGACTGGGCCATGACGGTGAGCGCGGTGCCGTCGCCGTTGCTGGGGAAGGTCCCGCGGCCCGTCGCGTAGCGGTCGCCGTCCAGGCCGGTGCCCGGGCGCGCGACGGCCTCCTCCACCAGGCGGACGGGCGCCCCGGCGGCGGGCGCGACGATGATC
>CAXUES010000211.1:380-662 GCA_964250185.1 uncultured Solirubrobacteraceae bacterium
GTGCGCCGGTCGGCGTCCTCGCGGCGGCGGGCGTGCTGCATCGGGTCGTGGGTGGCCAGCACCCAGCCCGCGACGGTCGTGGCGTCGTCGCCGAGCTCGAGCGGGTCGAAGGCGGGGCCGCTCGGGACGCCGTACATCATCACCGCGCCGTCGCGGCCGTCGGTTCCGACGCGCCAGGCGAGCCAGGGGCCGGGCCACGCGAACGCCGCGGGCTCGGCGACGGCGGCGAGCCCGAGGCCCAGCACGGCCAGCCACGGGCGCAGCTCCTCGATCGTCTCGGGG
>CAXUES010000211.1:672-5794 GCA_964250185.1 uncultured Solirubrobacteraceae bacterium
GTTCGTGTAGACGTCGCAGCGCCCGGCGATGAAGGCGGCCCGCAGCTCCTCGATCGTCTCGGGGATCCCGCGCGCGTGGGTGCGGTCCAGGAAGGTCGCGATGCAGGCGGCGAGGGAGCCGCCGGGGCCTACGCGCCCCACGGGGTCGGGTCGCCCCACGGCGAGGGCGCGTCGGGCTCGCGGCCCGTGCCCTCCAGGAGGGCGGCGCGCAGCCACGGGTTCGTGCGCTGCGGCGCGGCCGTGACGACGGGCCGGTGATCGGCCAGGAAGCGCTCGATGGCCGCGACGACCGCGGCGGCCTCCTCGGGCGACGGCGCGGGGGAGATCTCGTGGCGGTCCGGCATAGATCGGGGACGGTACCTGGGTAGCGTCGAGGGCCGATGCTCCCCGCCGCGCTCGACCGCATCCTGCAGGCCCTCCCCGAGGAGGCGCGCGTCCTGGACGTCGGCGGCGCCGCGGCCGCCTTCACCCGCGCCGACGTGGTCATCGACGCGGTGGGCTACGCGCAGCGCTCCGTCGTGGGGACCTACGGCCCGGGGAGCGAGCGCTTCGGCGCGCGCGACTGGGTGCAGCGCGACCTCTGCGACCGCACGCCCTGGCCCTTCGCCGACGGCAGCTTCGACCTGGCGGTCTGCGTCGACGTCCTGCAGGAGGTCCGCGACCCGGTCTGGGTGTGCGCCGAGATGGCCCGCGTGGCCCGTGGCGGCTACGTCGAGGTGCCCACGCCCGGGGCGTCGCTCAGCGTGCGCGAGGAGGGCGACCGTCCGCACCCCGACGCCGCGCACCACCGCTGGCTCTGCGAGCTCTCCTCCTCCGAGCTCGTCTTCACGGCCAAGCCCCACGGCGTCGAGGGGGACTGGTCGCTGCGGGTGCTCCCCCGCCAGCGCGAGCGCCTGGAGGCGGCGGGCGAGCTGCAGCAGGGGCTCTTCTGGGAGGCGCGCCTGCCCGCGCGCGAGCGGCTGCTGGTCGGCGACGAGCGCGAGGCCGCGTTGGAGGACCTGCGCGCCCACCTGCGCGAGCGGCTGGAGCGCACGCCGGGCGACATCCGCGTGCAGCAGGCGCGCGACGTCGCGCGCCAGGGGCTGCAGGCCGCGCGCCAGCCCGTGCGCCGCGCCGCCGAGCAGGCGCTGGGCCGGTTCGTGCGGCGGGGGTAGCGAGCTACTGCAGGTTGCGGGGAGGGCGCGGCGCCGGCGCGGGCGCCGGGACGATGGGCGCGGCCGCAGGAGCGGGCGGCGGCGTGGGGGCGACGCTCGAGCGGGTGCTCGGCTCGGAGAAGCCCGAGCGGGCGGCCTCGGCGCGGGCGCGCAGCTCGCCGATGCTCGTCTGCCCGGTCACGAGCCCGACGGCGACGTGCGCGACGAGCGCGCCCAGCAGGCAGGCCAGCGCGGTCAGGAAGCTGAACTGCGCCCAGGCGAAGACGAAGGCGAAGCCGAGGGCGGCCGGGAGGGCCCGGAGGGACGGTGCGGGGGTCATGAGGCGCGGGGTTCCTTGTCGAAGCCGGCCAGGACGACGCGGGCGTCCAAGCCCTCGAAGCCGTGGTCGGTGAGGGCGTCGTCCGCGGCGGAGCGCGCGGCGAGGAGCGTGTCGGGGAGGCCGTCGGCGCGCGTCGCCCGCAGGGCGACCACCACCTCGGCGCCGTCCAGGCGGGCACGGGCGGCGTCGATGCCGCCCACGGAGAGGGCGGCGAGCTCGGCGGCGCGCTCGACGGCGCGCGCGTTGACCGTCGTCTCACCGGGAGTCGCGGGGGCCGCGTCGCCGCCGGGCACCAGCTCGATGTCGTGCCGGGCGAGCTCGGGCTTGGGCACCTGGGCCCAGGCCAGCGCGAGCAGCACGACGCAGGCGAGCAGGCCGCCGACGGCCAGGCCGATCCGCCAGGTCGCCTCGACGCCGGTGCCGTCCAGGCCGGCGACCGCGTCGTAGGCGGTGCGGTAGCCGAGCCAGCGGTCGACGTCGTCCGGCGCGGCGCCGAGGGCGACGAGCAGCAGCGCCAGGCCGAACCACGCGACGGCGAGGGCCACGACGGCGCAGAGGAGCTTCCCGAGGGTCGTCCGCCAGGTGGAGCTCAGGTGCACGCGCTGGCGCATCAGGCCACCCGCGCCTTGCGCGCGGGGCGCTCGCGCGGCTCGGCGGACGCCCGGGCGGAGACCCTGGCGCGCAGGCCGAAGCCGTCGGCCAGCGACGCGACCCGCTCGGACACGGCGGCGCGCGCGGCGTCGGCGGGCTGGCCCGGGGAGGTGCGGGCGTGCACCCTGAGCCGGCCGCCCGGCCGGCGCCGCCGGCCGCTGGCGCGCACGCGGACGCGACCGGAGCCGGGCGCCTCCTCGGCCAGGGCGCGGCCCGCGGCGGCGAGCGCCTTGGGACGGGCGCTGACCCGGGCGCGGTCGCCGTCGGCGCCCATGCGCACGAGCTTGGAGCGCGCGGGGACGACGCAGCCGATCGCCACGAGCAGCCCGCCGACGAGCATGGCGCCGCCGATGATCGCCCCCTGCGTCGCGACGGGGCCCGGGGCCTCGAGCTTGGCCAGCCCGTCCGACGCCTCCTGCCGGCCCTCGGGACCCTGCAGCCCGGACGCGATGCGGTCCAGCCCGTCGGGCGCGACCGCCGCGCCGATGGCCGTCGCGCCCGCGAGGATGGCGAGGACGAGGAGCACGACGAGCGCGACGAGCCGCGCGAGGCCGCGCAGGCCGTAGGCGATCACCCGAGCGCCCCGTCGGCCAGGCCGGACACGTGCACGTCGACGCGCACGACGTCCTGCTGCAGCCCGGCCGCCGCGGTGGCGCGCAGGACCGCCGCGCGGACGTCGTCGCTCAGGACGAGGAGGGGGACGGGCTCGGCGACGACCTGCAGCGCGAGCTCGTAGCCCGCGACGGCGGCGACGCAGCGCACGCCGTCGACGCGGTCGCCGCCCGTCGCGGCGGTCTGCCAGGAGCCCGTGCGGCCCGCGTCCAGGCGCGCGACGCCGGGGACGGCGCCCGCCGCGCCCGCGGCGACGCGGGCCAGGCGGACGCGCAACGGCTCCGTGGGAGCCGACGTGCTCACTGGACCCGCGACTCGGCGGGCTGCTCGGCGGGCTGGTCGTCGCCCGGGAAGTGCAGGTCGGTGACGGTGATGTTGATCTCCGTGGTGGTCAGGCCGCAGATGCCCTCGACCCGGCGCGAGATGTTCTCGCGCACCTCCGCGGTGACCCGCGGGATCGACTCGCCGTACTCCACGACCACCACGAGGTCGACCGCCGCCTCCTTGGTCCCCACCTCGACCGAGACGCCGTGGGTGCGCTCGTCGCCGAAGCCGACGCGCTGGGTGACCGACCCGAGCGCGCGCTGGGCGGAGCCGCCCATGGCGTAGATCCCGGGGACCTCGCGGGCGGCGATGCCGACGACCTTGGCCACGACGCCCTCGGCGATCGTCGTCGTGCCGGGGCCCGTGTCCTCGCGCTGGGCGACGTCCGACGTCCCGGGGGAGGAGCTCGTGCTGGGGATCGGCGTCGGGGTGGGGGCGGCGGGCGTGGACAAGGGGTGCTCCTCGATCGTGGTGTGCAGGCTCTGACCGGCCGAACGCCGCGAAGTTCCCGGCGGACCGGCGTTGGCGCGCCGGCGCTCGGCTCAGCGGCGCACCGCCGCCTTGGCGCCCGCGAGGTCGTCGTGGACCTGCAGCAGGTCCTTGGTGCGCGTGAGCGTGAAGACCCGCCGCACCGTGGCCGAGCGCGGCGCGTGGACGGCCAGGCGCCGGACGCCGTCGGGCCCGGTGGAGCGCTGGGCGGCGCGCATCAGCGCGCTCAGGCCGGAGGAGTCGATGAACGTGCACGCCTCGAGGTCGACGATGACGCCCTGGGCCTCCTCCAGGGCGACGTCCAGGGCGGCCGACAGCCGGGGACCCGCGCCGAGGTCGACGTCGCCCGCCACGCGCACGAGGCGCAGGCCGCCCCGCAGGCGCTGGTCCTCGAGCTCCATGACCCCCGGCTACCCGGCGCGCGCGCCTACAGCGGGATGTTGCCGTGCTTGCGCTTGGGGCCGGCCTCGCGCTTGGTCAGCAGCGTCCTGAGCGCGTTGATGACCTTGGGGCGCGTCTCGGACGGGTTGATGACGTCGTCCACGTAGCCGCGTTCGGCTGCCGTGTACGGGTTGGCGAAGCGGGCCTTGTAGTCCGAGATGAGCTTCTCGCGGCGCGACTCGGGCGTGGGGGAGCCCGCGATGTCGCGGCGGTAGATGATGTTCACCGCGCCCTCGGGCCCCATGACCGCGACCTCCGCCTGGGGCCAGGCGAAGTTGAAGTCGGCCAGCAGGTGCTTGGAGGCCATGACGTCGTAGGCGCCGCCGTAGGCCTTGCGCGTGATCACGGTGATCTTGGGGACCGTCGCCTCGGTGTAGGCGTAGAGGAGCTTGGCGCCGTGGCGGATGATGCCGCCCCACTCCTGGTCGGTGCCGGGCAGGAAGCCGGGCACGTCGGTGAACGTGATCAGCGGGACGTTGAAGGCGTCGCAGGTGCGCACGAAGCGCGCGGCCTTGGCCGAGGCGTCGATGTCGAGCACGCCGGCGAGCTGGGCGGGCTGGTTGCCCACGACGCCGACCGAGTGGCCGTCCAGGCGGGCGAAGCCGCAGACGATGTTCGGCGCGAAGAGCTCCTGGACCTCGAAGAACTCGGCGTCGTCGACGACCTCCGCGATCACCTTGCGCATGTCGTAGGGCTTGTTCGGCGAGTCGGGGACGATCGTGTCCAGGACGTCGGAGGTGCGCTGCGGGTCGTCGGTCGGCGCGGTGCGCGGCGCGGTCTCCAGGTTGTTGGAGGGCAGGAAGCCCACGAGGTAGCGGGCGTCCTCGAGGGCCTGCTCCTCGTCGTCGGCGGCGAAGTGCGCCACACCGGACTTCGTCGAGTGGGCGATCGCGCCGCCGAGGCTCTCCATGTCGACCTCCTCGCCCGTGACGGTCTTCACCACGTCGGGGCCGGTGATGAACATGTGCGAGGTCTCCTTGACCATCAGGATGAAGTCCGTGATGGCGGGGGAGTAGACGGCGCCGCCGGCGCACGGCCCCATGATCAGCGAGATCTGCGGGATGACCCCGGAGCACTTGACGTTGCGCACGAAGACGTCGCCGTAGGCGCCGAGGGAGACGACCCCCTCCTG
>CAXUES010000212.1:0-3972 GCA_964250185.1 uncultured Solirubrobacteraceae bacterium
ACCGACAGGCAGAAGTCGAAGTCGTAGCCGTGCAGCAGGCCGCCGAGCTCCTCGTCGAAGCGCACGTTGCGCACGACCCAGGGCGACAGCACGAGCAGGAACCCGTCGACGCTGTCGACCTCGCCGAGCTGCGCGTAGGGCGGCAGGCGCTCCGGGTCCCACGTCAGCGAGGGGAAGTCGCCGCCGCCGAGCTCGGCGTAGCGGTGGATGAACGACGCCCACGTGACCGAGCCCTCCCACCAGGCGATGGAGCGCACCCCGAGCGCCCCGACCGCGCCGACGACGCCCACGTCCGGGTCGGCGAGCGCGGCTCGGACCTTCACGGAGAAGTCCTCGTCGACGAGCTCGGTGTCCTGGTGCAGGAGCACGAGCGCCTCGAGGTCCTCGAGCTGCGCGGCCTCGTCGAGCAGGCGGTTGTAGCTGCGGAAGATCGAGCCCGCCACGGGCCGGTCGAGCAGCACGTCCTCGGGGGCGCGGACGCGCTCGATGCCGGCCAGGGCGCAGCGCGCGAACACGTCGGGCTTGGTGATCGAGGTCCCGAAGGCCAGCATGGACCGGCCAAGGTATTGACTACGCTGCGGCCCGTGGCCGACGGCTCCATCGCCATCGAGGTCCGCGACGTCGCGAAGTCCTTCGTGGTCCCGACCCGTCGCGTGGACACGCTCAAGGAGCGCGTCGTGCGGCCGCTGCACCGCTCCGAGGACCGCCGCCACGACGTGCTCGAAGGCGTGAGCTTCGACGTCGCCCGGGGGGAGTTCTTCGGGATCGTCGGGCGCAACGGCTCGGGCAAGAGCACGCTGCTGAAGATCCTCGCGAGCATCTACGGCGCCGACCGCGGCCGCGTCCGGATGGCGGGGCGCCTGGCGCCGTTCATCGAGCTCGGCGTCGGCTTCGACCCCGAGCTGACCGCGCAGGCCAACGTCGCGCTGGCGGGCGTGCTCATGGGCCTGGGCCGCCGCGAGGCCTCCCGCCGCCTGGACGCGGTCCTGGACTTCGCCGAGCTGCGCGAGTTCGCCGACCTCAAGCTCAAGAACTACTCCTCGGGCATGTTCGTCCGCCTGGCCTTCGCCACGATGGTCGAGGCCGACGCCGACGTGATGCTCATCGACGAGGTGCTCGCTGTCGGCGACGCCGCCTTCGCCCAGCGCTGCATGGACGTCTTCGCCTCCATGCACGCCGCGGGGCGCACCATCGTCCTGGTCACCCACGACATGGCCACCGTCCAGCGGGTCTGCGACCGGGCCATGCTCCTCGACGAGGGACGCATCGGCCACCTCGGCGACCCGGAGGAGGTCGCCCTGCGCTACTACCGCCAGAACTTCGGCGCGGAGGGGGAGGGCCTGGACCGCGACGCGTCGGGCTCGGTCCTGGACGTCAACGTGCGCGTCGCCGAGGCCCGCCTGCTGGCCCCGGACGGCCAGCCGCACCCGAACGTCGAGCAGGGCGACCCCGTGACCTTCGAGGTGGTGCTGGAGGCGCGCCAGCCGCTCACCGAGCCGGTCTTCAACTTCCACGTCCTCTCCGAGGAGGGCGCCTGGGTGCTCGCCTTCAGCCACGGCCTGGACGTGGACGCGGGGGAGCCCGACCGCATCGAGCCCGGCGGCCGCGTGCGGCTGACCGCGACGATCACCAACCCGCTGCTGCCCGGGCGCTACCGGCTGGACTGCTGGATCTCTCGCCGCCGCGCCCAGGGCGACCTCGCGCTGCACGTCGTGCCGCTGTTGGACTTCCTCGTCTACGGCACCCGGCCCGGACCGGGGAGCGTCGAGGTCGAGGCCGAGCTCGAGCTCGCCGTCGAGCCGGCCACGCCCGCGTGAGCCCCGGCGAGCTGGCCTGCGCGCTGGACCGCCCGCTCCCCACGGTGGTGGCCGGGCGTCCCGACGTCGTGCTCGTCGCGGGCCGCTGCGAGCACCCGACGCAGGCGCTGCGCGGGCTCGAGGTGCTCGTGGACGGCACGCCGCACGCCGTCGAGGCCTGGGGGATGCCCCGCCGCGACCTGCCGTCGGGCACGGGCGGCTTCTGGGCGCTCGTGGCCGTCCACGCCCACGCGCCGGGAACGCTGGACGTCGCGATCCGCGCGCGCCTGGCCGACGGGAGCGTCGCCTCCGCGGCGCTCGGCTCGCTGGCGGTGGACCGGGCGCTGCTGCCCGGCGGCACCCGCTCCGGGACGACGATCGTCGTGTGCATGGCGACCTTCGACCCCGACCCGGAGCTCCTGCGCGTGCAGGTCGACTCGCTGCGCGCGCAGACCGACACCGACTGGCGCTGCGTCGTCTGCGACGACGGCTCGGGCCCGGAGGGCCGCCTCGCCCTCGACGACGTCCTGGGCGACGACCCCCGCTTCTCCCTGCACCCCGCGACCGAGCGGCGCGGCTTCTACCGGAACTTCGAGCGGGCGCTGCGCCTCGCGGGCCCCGACGCGGCGCTCGTGGCGCTCTGCGACCAGGACGACCGCTGGCACCCGGACAAGCTCGCCACCCTGCGGGCCGCGCTCGGCGACGCGCAGCTCGCCTACTCCGACCAGCGCCTGACCGAGCCCACCGGGCGGGTGCTGCGCGACACGATGTGGGCCGGGCGGGCCAACAACCACACCGACCTGACGGCGATGCTCGTGGCCAACACCATCACGGGGGCGGCCACGCTCTTCCGTGGTGGGCTGCTCGACGTCCTGCTGCCCTTCCCCGACCCGCCGGGCTACCAGTTCCACGACCACTGGCTGGCCATCACCGCCCTGGCCACCGGCCGGGTCGCCTACGTCGACCGCCCGCTCTACGACTACGTCCAGCACGCCGGCGCGGTCTTCGGCGACGTGGCCACGGGCGCCCGGCGGGCACGCCCCGCCCGCCGCGGCCCCGGTGCGGTGCTCAGGGCGTGGCGGGCGGCGCACTTCTACGGCTGGCTGCCGCGCGCGCTGCAGGCCCAGACCGTGCTGGCCCGCGCGCCGCACATCGGCCGGCGCGAGCGGCGCGCGCTGGAGGCGTTCGTGGCGGCGGGGCGCTCCCCGCTCGGCGCGGCGCGCCTGGCGCTGCATGGCGCGCGTCACGGCCGGGGGCCCACCGCGACGCTGGGCAGCGAGCGCGCCCTGGCCGGCGGCACCGCCTGGCGGCTGCTGGCCGGGCGGGCGGCCCGGACGCCGCGTCTGCGCCGCGGGCCGCTGGCCGACGCGGCGCTGCCGCCGCTGGGCGACTTCGACCAGCCGCGACTGCGCCGCTGGCGGTCGGAGCTGTGAGCCCGGACGCGTTGCTAGCGTCCGGCGCGATGGCCGAGGCGTCTTGACGAGCGAGGGGGACGTGAGCTCGCGGCCGGTCGTCATCGAGGTCCGCGACGTGCGCAAGTCCTTCCGGACCGCCGACGGCCAGGGCTTCCAGGCCCTCGACGGCGTGTCCTTCGACGTGCACGCCGGCGAGTTCTTCGGGATCGTCGGGCGCAACGGCTCGGGCAAGAGCACGCTGCTGAAGGTCCTGTCGAGCATCTACCGCGCCGACGCGGGCACGGTGCGCATGGCGGGCCGCCTGGCGCCGTTCATCGAGCTCGGCGTGGGCTTCGACCCCGAGCTCTCCGCCCGGGAGAACGTCGCGCTCAACGGCGTGCTCGTGGGCCTGGGCCGCCGCGAGGCCGCCGCGCGCCTGGACGCCGTCCTGGACTTCGCCGAGCTGCGCGACTACGTCGACATGAAGCTCAAGAACTACTCCTCGGGCATGCTCGTGCGCCTGGCCTTCAGCGCCATGGTCGAGGCGGACGCCGACATCATGTTGGTGGACGAGGTCCTCGCCGTCGGGGACGCCTCCTTCGCCCAGAAGTGCCTCGACGTCTTCCGGGCCAAGCGCGCCGCGGGCCGCACCGTCGTGCTCGTCACCCACGACATGGCCACCGTGCAGTCCTTCTGCGACCGGGCCACGCTCATCCACGACGGCACCCAGCGCTACCTCGGCGACCCCGCCAAGGACCCGAGGAGCTACAGCTCGTCCGCCG
>CAXUES010000212.1:3982-5788 GCA_964250185.1 uncultured Solirubrobacteraceae bacterium
CTCGGCGACCCCGACGAGGCCGCCCGCCGCTACCTGCGGCTGAACTTCGGCGCGGGGGAGGACGAGGCCGCACCCGCCGCGGCCTGCCGCCTCATCGACGCCTGGCTGCAGGACCCCGCCGGGCAGCGCACCGAGGCCGTCGTGCAGGAGGAGCCGCTGGAGCTGCACCTCGTCGTCGAGGCCCTCCAGGAGCTCATCGCGCCGTCCTTCGCCTTCGACGTCGTCGGGATGGACGGCATCGCGGTCTGCGGCTTCGGCCGGGAGTGGGACCGCCGCCACCACGAGGACGACCCCGACCGCGCCCCGCACGTGCCCGCCGGCACCCGCCTGCGCCTCGTGGCCCGCGTGGAGAACCCGCTCGTCCCGGGCCGCTTCGCCATCAACCTGACGGTGGTCCGCGACCGCACCACCAGCGACGTCGCCCTGCGCGTCGCCCCGCTCATCACCTACGAGGTCGTGCCGGACGACGGCGTGCGGGTCACCATCGAGGAGCACGAGGTCGGCATGGTCCGCGCCCGCGTCACCGTCGGCGCCAGCCACGAGGCGGCGGCCTGATGGCGACGCTGGAGCCCCGCGAGGCCCAGATCGAGCCCGACGATCCCGCGCGCTTCGAGCTGCGCGACGTCCGCGGGCCCTCGGCGCTGGGCGGCGGGCGCAAGCGCCTGGTCGACCTCGTCCTGCTGATCTCGATCACCGAGTTCAAGCGCACGTACTTCGGCACCGCGCTGGGCTACCTGTGGTCGCTCGTGCGGCCGCTCGCCCTGTTCGGCGTGCTCCTGGCGGTCTTCACGCAGGTCTTCCGGCTCGGTTCGGACGTGCCGAACTACCCCGTGCTCCTGCTGTTCAACATCGTGCTCATGGGCTTCTTCCAGGAGGCGACGACCACCGCGGTGACGTCGGTGGTGGCCAAGGAGGCCATCGTCCGCAAGACGCAGTTCCCGCGGATCGTCATCCCGCTGTCGGTGGTCCTCACGGCGCTGTTCAACGTGCTGCTGAACCTCGTCGTGGTCATCGTCTTCCTGGTCGCCTTCGGCGTCGACCCAGTCTGGACCTGGCTGCTGCTGCCCGTGGTCCTCGCCGCGCTCTTCGTGCTCACGACGGCCGTGTCGATGATCGTCTCGGCGCTCTACCCGCGCTTCCGCGACATCTCGGTGATCTGGGCGGTCTTCTCGACCGCGCTCTTCTACGCCACGCCGGTGCTCTACCCCCTCGAGCGCGCGCCCGACTCGATCCGCGCGCTGCTGATGATCAACCCGATCACGCCGATCCTGCAGCTCGGCCGGGAGTGGATCATCGACCCGACCGCGCCGTCGCTGGGCGACATCGCCGACGGCAACGCGCTGCTGCTCATCGCCCCGGCCGTCGTCTTCCTCGCCATCTGCCTGCTGGCCGTCTGGGTCTTCGACCGCGAGGCCCCGCGGATCGCCGAGCAGCTCTAGTCGCGCCGGTTCACCCCGTGCAGAGCGTGCTGCCGGCGGGCGCGCTGAGCCGCAGCCGCCACGTGCCGCCCGCCGCGTCGCGGGGGAGCGCGAGCACCTGCGGGCCCGCCGGCACGGGCAGGAGCACGGTGAGCTCGTCGGCGAAGCGGGCCAGGGCCACGCGGGCCCGGGCGCCGGAGCGCACCCGCAGCACGACGAAGCTGCCGGGCGCCGCCGTGGTGACGCGCCCGGCGGGCAGGCAGGTGGCGGCCGAGGCGGCCGCGTCGGCGGGCGCGGGCGCCACGCGCACGCCGAGCCCCTGCGCGAGGACCGCGTCGGCGCTCTGTCGCGCCGCGGCCGGCTCGCCGCGCAGCTCGCCCGGGGTGTC
>CAXUES010000213.1:0-5779 GCA_964250185.1 uncultured Solirubrobacteraceae bacterium
GGCCCTGGCGCTCCCCATCCTGAAACACCGCATGGCCCTGACGTTCGCGGCCCGCAGCCGCTTCGACAGCTGGAACCCGCAGTTCCAGGCGCAGGTCGCGGCGGGCACGGTGCCGAGCCTCAACTACCTGCTGCTGCCCAACGACCACACCAACGGGACCACGACCAACGACCCGACGCCGCAGGCGTTCGTCGCGGACAACGACCTCGGCCTGGGCCAGATCGTCGACGCGATCTCGCACTCCTCGATCTGGGCCTCCTCGGCGATCTTCGTGGTCGAGGACGACTCCCAGGACGGCGCCGACCACGTCGACTCGCACCGCGCGCCCGCCTTCGTCATCAGCCCGTGGGCCAGGCACGGCGCCGTCGTCCACGCCCGCTACGACCAGTACTCGGTGCTGCGCACCATGGAGCTCATCCTCGGGCTGCAGCCCCTGTCGCTCAACGACGGCCTGGCCAGCCCGATGTACGACGCGTTCACCTCGGGCGCCGAGCAGCCCGATCTGACGCCCTACGACGTCAGGGCCCCGAGCTACTCCCTGGCCGCCCGGAACACCGCCGCCGCGCCGCTGGCCGGGCTCTCCGACCGGCTGCCGTTCAACACGTTGGACGCGACGCCCCAGGCGATCTCCGACCAGGTGCTGTGGGCCTCGGTGCACGGCACCCGGTCCACGCCGCCGGCGCCCGGGCCGAACGCCTCCCCCGACGAGGCCGACCGCGCGGCGCTGTACCGCAGGACGCTGCGACTCGACCCGCAGGCCTTCCGCCCGGCGCGTCCGAGCGCCACGGCCCGTGCCGCGGCGCGCGGCGCCGCGACCTGCCCGATCACCTGGGCCTGCCGGCCCGCCGCCGACGGAGACGGCTGAGGCGTGCGTCAGAGGACGTCAACGCAGCCGTAGATCGTCACGAGCGGGTTGACGACGAGCCGTCCGCGGCGGTCGCGGAGGTCGGCCTGCCCGACGTAGGCGGGCGGCGCCGAGGCCTTGTAGCACCCGTTGGACTGGACGGTGACCTCGTAGCTGACGGGCGTATTGGTCAGCGGCTGCCGGGCGCCGGCCAGCACGATGTAGACGTTCATCGTGCACGACCAGTCGCCGGGCCCCTGCCCCGTCCCGCCGCGCTGGGAGCACAGCGGCTTGATCGAATAGCGGCTCCCTGCGGGGATCGGGTGCCCGAGGAGCTCCTGCTGCAGCAGCGTGAGCCGCCGGAACTCCGGCCCCATGCTCGCCGCCAGGCGCGGCGCGTCCACGCCGACCGGCCCCCACGACGACGCGAGGGCGAGCAGCGCGAGCAGCAGCGTGCCGGCGGAGGCGATGCGCAGCGGCGTCCGCCAGCCGGACCGGGTCGCGCCGCCGGCGGCGACGAACTCGCGGCGGCGCAGGATCGCCCAGGCGGCGCCGAGCGACGCCGCGGTCCACAGCCCGCAGACCAGCAGCGCGACGAGCACCGGGGCCACGCGGACGGGGGTGGTCAGGAGCCCGTGCCAGGCGTCGAAGGCCGACCCGATGAGGAGCTGGTGGACGACGACGCCCTTCCCGACGAGCGCGAGCAGCTGGCAGACGAGCGAGACGAGCACGGGCCCGAGCACGCCGACGATGCCGTTGCGCGACGCGACGGAGAAGAGCACGCCGAGGCTCGTGTAGGCCAGCAGCGGCGCGAGGCAGAGCCCCCAGCTCAGGAGCACCACGGGGAGCAGCCGCCCCGGCCCGAGCGCGTGCCCGGAGAGGTCGACGAGCCGCTCGTGGCCGACCACGGCGAGGCCCGCGACGAGGCTCACGACCGCCAGCAGGCCGCCGAG
Source organism: uncultured Solirubrobacteraceae bacterium (assembly GCA_964250185.1). Taxonomy (GTDB): domain Bacteria; phylum Actinomycetota; class Thermoleophilia; order Solirubrobacterales; family Solirubrobacteraceae; genus Paraconexibacter. The sequence goes on from CAXUES010000213.1 coordinate 1,798, forward strand.
CAGGAGCGCGAAGCCCGCGGCGGCCAGGACCTTGCCCGCGAAGAGCTCCCCGAGCGTGCGCGAGCGCGTGAGGAGCGTCCCCCACGTCCCCTGCCGGTCCTCCGCGGAGAGCAGGTCGCCGGCCAGGACGCCGGCCACCAGGGGGAAGCCCCAGTTGGCCGCGAAGGAGAGCACCACGAGCGAGACCGCGTAGCCCGACGAGCGCACCCAGGCGCCGAGCAGCGCGTCGGCCGGCGCGCCGCGCTGGACCCGCAGGAGCAGCCCGAACAGGACGGGGCCCAGCACGCTGACCACGACCAGCAGGCGCAGCGGGACCTGCGCCAGCAGCTTGCGCCGCTCCACCCGGGCGACGGTGAGCGCCCGCCGCGCGCTCACGGGGTCACCGGCGCGACAGCGTCGGAGGTCAGGGTGAAGAACATCCGCTCGAGGGGGCTCATCAGCTCCTCGAGGCGGCGCACCGCCAGCCCGGCCAGCACGACCTCGCGCACATAGGGGTCCAGGGCGTCGCGGCCGACGGCGAGGCGCAGGCCGCGGTCGGTGCGGGTGGCGTGGATGTCGGCGTGGCCCTCGGCGAGCTCGAGCGCGCGCGCGTCGTCGCTCGTGGCCAGCAGGTGCACCGAGCCCGGGGCCTCGGCGGCCAGCCGCGACGCGCTGCCGTCCCAGACGACCCGCCCCGCGCGGATGATCGTGTAGGAGCCGCACAGCGCCTCGAGCTCGCCGATCAGGTGGCTGCTCACGACGATCGCGACGCCGCGTGCCGCGAGCTCGCGCAGCAGGACGCCGACGTCCCGGATGCCCATCGGGTCCAGGCCGCTGGTGGGCTCGTCGAGCAGCAGCACGCGCGGGTCGCGCACGAGCGAGGCGGCGATCCCGAGTCGCTGGCGCATGCCCGTCGAGTAGCCACCGACCCGGTCGGAGGCGCGGTCGGCCAGGCCCACCCGGTCCAGGACGTCGTCGATCCGGCCGGGGTCGCCGTCGTCGAGCTCGACGAGCGCCTCCAGGTTGGCCCGCCCGCTGAGGTAGGAGTAGAACGTGGGCTCCTCGACGAAGCCCGCGACGCCCTGCAGCGGCAGCCCGCGACCGCGCGCGAGCGGCCGGCCGAGGAGCTCCACCGACCCGGCATCCGGCGACACGAGGTGCAGCAGCGTGCGCAGCAGGGTGGTCTTCCCGGCGCCGTTGGGCCCGAGGAGGCCGCGGAGCTCCCCGGGCGCGAGCTCGAAGTCGACGCCGTCGAGCGCCGTCCGGCCGCCGTAGAGCTTGGTCAGCCCGCGGGCGCGGACCGCCGGGGTCGGGGCGGCGCGGGAGATCATCCAGCGGCAACCTAGGACGAGCCGGGTGACCGACCTGTGAACGGCCTGCTCACGTCGACCCGGCGCGGGTCGGTCGTCGTCTCAGGCCTCGAGGCGATCCGGCAGCCCGAACTGCCCGAACTGCTGCGGGCCGATGAAGTGGTGCAGCCCCTGGATGCGCCCCTCGGCCTCCTCGATGACCACGACGGCCCAGGGCGCGAAGCCGCCCTCGGGCGTCCGGTTGTAGATCGCGGCGGCCGGGCCGCCGTTGGCGCGCGTGGGCAGCACGCGCGAGCCCTCGCACTTCGCGCCCGTGCCGCGCATGAACGCCGCGGCGGCCTCGGGCCCCCGCAGCCACAGGGGGAACGGCGGCATCGAGAAGGTCGCGTCCTCGTGCAGGAGCGTCACGAGCGAGTCGATGTCGTAGCGCTCGAAGGTGTCGACGTAGCGGGCCAGCAGCGCCTCCTGGTCGGCTTCGACCGAGGCGACGCCGCCCGGCTCGAGGTCGAGCGAGGCGAGCGTGGCCCGCGCGCGCTGCAGCGCGGAGTTCACCGACACGACGGTCATGTCCAGCAGCGCCGCGACCTCCGCGGCCTGCCAGCGCAGGACCTCGCGGAGGATCAGCACCGCGCGCTGGCGCGGCGGCAGGTGCTGCAGCGCCGCGACGAAGGCCAGGCGCAGGGTCTCGCGCAGGTCGGCCAGCTCGGCGGGATCGGCGACCTCGGGCAGCACGCGCGCGTCGGCGATCGGCTGCACCCACGCGTGCTCGCCGCGCGGCGCGCCGAGCGCGGCGTCGGCGGCCGAGGCGGGACCGAGGTCCATCGGCAGCGCCCGCCGCTGCGGCGTCTGCAGCATGTCCAGGCAGACGTTGCCCGCGATGCGGAAGAGCCACGACTTCAGGGCGGCCGGCGACTGCAGGCGATCCGACGCCCTCCAGGCCCGGACCATGGTCTCCTGGACGGCGTCCTCGGCCTCCGAGCCCGAGCCGAGCATCCGGTAGCAGTAGCCCGTCAGGCCACGCCGGTGGGCCTCCAGATCGAGCTCGAGGGTGGCGTCGGGCGCTCGGGTCGACACGCCGCCGAGGCTAAGGGAAGCCACCCACGCGGGTCCAGTCGCGTGCCGGGGTACTCCCGGTCCATGAGCACCATCGCCATCACGGGCGCCTCCGGCGCGCTGGGTCGCCTCGTCGCCGCCGACCTGCTCGACGACCCGGGCGACCACGACGTCGTCCTGCTCACCCGCGACCCGGGCCAGCTCGCGCACCTCGGGGCCGAGGGCGCCGAGCTGCGCCGCGCGGACTTCGACGACCCCGCCTCGCTGCCGGAGGCCTTCGCCGGGATCGACCGCCTGCTGCTGATCAGCACCGACGTCATCGGCACCCGCATCCCGCAGCACGTCGCGGCGATCGACGCGGCCGCGGCGGCGGGCGTCGGCTTCGTGGCCTACACCTCGATCGGCGATCCCTCGGACTCCAACCCGGCCGTGGTGGCCGGCGAGCACCGCGCCACCGAGGAGCACCTCCGCGCCAGCGGCATGGCCTGGTGCTTCCTGCGCAACGGCATCTACGCCGAGATGGTGGCCAACGGCGCGGCAGGCGCGCTGGAGCAGGGCCGCCTGCTCTCCAACGACGGCGCCGGCCGCACGACCCACGTGGCGCGGGCCGACTGCGCCGCGGCCGCCGCGGCAGTGCTGCGCGGCGAGGGCCACGAGGGCCGCGCCTACGACATCACGGGCCCCGAGGCGCTGGACGCGACGCAGCGGGCGGCGCTCATCGCCGAGCTCGGCGGGCGCCCCGTGGCGGTCGCCGACGTCGACGACGCCACCTACGCCTCGGTCCTCGTGGAGCACGCCGGGCTGCCCCAGGGGCTGGCCGACGAGCTCGCCACGTTCGGCGCCGCGGCGCGCGCGGGCTACAGCGACGCCGTCAGCCCCGCGGTGGAGCGGCTCACCGGCCGCCCCCCGCGCGCGCTGCGCGACGTGCTCGCCGAGGTCCTCTAGGAGGTCGCGTCCTGGGCGGCGGGAGCCTCCTGGGCGTCCTCCGCCGCGGCGTCGGCCGCCTTGGGCGCCGCGCGCACGACGGTCTCGCAGGAGCCGTTGGGCGCCGCAGCGGTCGCGTCGGAGATGACGTCGACCTCGTCGAGCAGCGCGGTGTCGTTGCCCGCGCCGCACGTCACGCGGTCGACCTCGCCGTCGCGGGTGCGCAGCGTGTCGTTGCCGTTGCCGCCGTCGAGCGTGTCGCCGACCTGGTCGACCGCGCCGGGGGTCACGTCCTTGCGCGAGAGCGCCCACAGGCGGTCGTTCCCGTCGCCGCCGGTCACCGTGTCCACGCCCTGGTTGGCGAAGAGCACGTCGTTGCCGGCGCCGCCGTCGACGGCGTCGTCGCCGAAGCCGCCCGCCGCGAGGTCGTTGCCCTGCTCGCCGGCGACCTGGTCGTTGCCCGACCCCCCGAAGAGCCGGTCACGCGCGTCGCCGCCCTTGACGACGTCGTTGCCCGCCGCGCCGTAGAGCACGTCCCGCGACGTCCGGTCGCCCACGCCCGCGCCGTCGCCGGTGAGCTGGTCGTCCCCGCGGCCGCCGTTGAGCAGGTCGTTGCCCTGCACGCCGAGCAGGACGTCGTTGCCGCCCAGCCCGAAGACCCGGTCGTCGCCCCTCCCGCCGTTGATGACGTCGGCGACGGAGGTGCCTCGCAGGCG
>CAXUES010000214.1:0-861 GCA_964250185.1 uncultured Solirubrobacteraceae bacterium
GACGTCGATGCCGTGCTCGCGCAGCTGCGCGGCCGGCCCGACGCCCGACAGCAGCAGCAGCTGGGGGGAGCCGATGGCGCCGGCGCAGAGGATGACCTCGCGGGTGGCGCGGGCCACCGCGAGCTGCCCGTCCTGGGCGTTGAGCGCGTCGAGCTCGGCGCGGGTGTCGGCGATGGCGCCGCGCACCCATCGCCGCCGCCGGCGGCCGGCCGCCCCGGGGAGCGCCACCTAGAGGGCCTCGACGAGGTGGGGGAGGTAGGACGGGCGCAGCACCTCGTCGGCGCGGACGACGACGTCGGTGAGCTTCCCGTCGAGGTCGACGGCGCGGGCGAGCCACGGGCCGGCGTGGGGGTCGGCGGCGAGCTCGGCGACGGCGGCGCGCTCCAGCGCGACGAGGCCCTCGAGCTCGTCGCGGTCCAGGCCGGCGGCCCACGCCTCGAGCGGGCGGGGATCGTCGACCACGGCGACGAGCTGGTGCTCGCGGTTGACCAGGCCCGGGCCGGGGCGGTCGTCGAGCGGCCAGGTGCCCAGGACGCGGTCCTCCTCGGCCTCGCGCAGGAGCGCGTCGAGGGGATCCTCGCCCGCGCCGACGTGCCCCGCGGCGGTCGCGTCGAGCTTCCCCGGCCAGGCGGCCTTGGTCGCCGCGCGGCGCTGGAGCAGGACGTGGCCGCCCGAGCGCACCCACAGGTGCGCAGCGCGGTGGTGGTCGCCGTCGCGGTGCACGGCGTCGCGCGGCTTGACCTCGCCCGTGGGCTCCCCGTGCTCGTCGAGCACGTCGAGGAGCTCCTGCCGCGCGGCGCTCACGTCTGGCACGTCGGGCACCAGAAGAGCGTGCGCCCACCGGTCTCGTCGCTGCGGATC
>CAXUES010000214.1:871-4123 GCA_964250185.1 uncultured Solirubrobacteraceae bacterium
GAGGGCACGTGGTAGACCATCGTCGCCTCGCCCCGGCGCAGCTTGGCGAGCGGCTTGGGCGCCTCGGCCCGGGGCCGCGTGACGATCCGGCGCATCTTCACGCCGAGGCGCAGCTGCGCGCGCAGGACGTCCCACAGCTCCAGGCGCTCGGTCTCGCGCAGCTCCTTCGAGGAGCGGTGCGGGTCGATGCCGACCATGAACAGCGCCTCGGCGCGGTAGACGTTGCCGACGCCCGCGATGACCGACTGGTCCAGCAGCGCGGCGCCGATCGGGATCGTCCGGCGGCTCAGCGCCTCCACGAACGCGTCGGGCCTCGCCCGCGGGCGCAGCGGGTCGGGACCGAGCCGGCCGAGCAGGAGCTTCTCCTCGCGGCGCTCCAGCAGCTCGGAGTTGATCGCGCCGGAGAGGTCCCAGGCGACGGAGCCGCCGGGCGCACCGAGGCGCAGGCGGCAGGTCTCGCGGGGCGCCTTGAGCGGCTCGCGCTTGCGGCGGAAGCGCCCGAAGAGCCCGAGGTGGATGTGGACGGTGCGCTTGTCCTCGAAGCGCAGCAGCAGGTGCTTGCCGTAGGCGTCGGCCTTCTCCAGGACGGTGCCGTCGAGCACCTGCGCGGCGGTGAGCGCGCGGCCCGCGGGCGTCTCGGGGTCGGCGAGCGTGCCCTGCGGGGAGCGCACGTCGACGGGGAGGCCGCGCAGGTCCTCGGCGATGTCGAGGGCCAGGCGGTGGATGGTGTGGCCTTCGGGCACTGGGGGTGGGTACGCAGCGGGGCGCCGGGCGGCGCACCCGGTGCCTACCCTCGACCTCGTGGCGACGACCGACCCGAACCTGCTCGGTCCGTTGACGACCCTGCGCCTGGGCGGCGCGGCCCGCGAGGTCGTCGTGGCGAGCACCGAGGAGGAGGTCGTCGCGGCCGTCCGCGAGGCCGGCGGCGACGTGCTCCTGCTCGGCGGCGGCTCCAACGTCGTCATCAGCGACGAGGGCTTCGACGGGCGCGCCGTCCTCGTGCGCACACGCGGGATCGAGGAGGGCGAGACCCACGGGCGCCCGCTGCTGCGCGTGCAGGCCGGCGAGCCCTGGGAGCCCTTCGTGGGCCTCGCGGTGGAGCGCGGCCTGGCCGGCGTGGAGTGCCTGAGCGGGATCCCGGGCTCCGTCGGCGCGACGCCGATCCAGAACGTCGGCGCCTACGGCCAGGAGGTCCGCTCCACGGTGGCCGGCGTGCGCGCCTACGACCGCGAGCGCGACGTCGTCCTGGATCTCGTCCCCGCCGCGTGCGGCTTCGGCTACCGGACCTCGCGCTTCAAGCGCGAGCCGGGTCGCTGGGTCGTCCTGCGCGTGTCGTTCGCGCTGCGCGACGAGGAGGGCCTGTCCGAGCCGCTGCGCTACGTGGAGCTCGCCCGCACGCTCGACGTGCCGATCGGCTCGCGGGCGCCGCTGGCCGACGTGCGCGCCGCGGTGCTCGAGCTGCGCCGCGGCAAGGGCATGGTGGTCGACCCCGACGACCTCGACTCGGTGAGCGCCGGCTCGTTCTTCACCAACCCGGTGCTCACGCCGGAGGAGCTCGCCGAGCTCGAGGCGCGCGTGGCGGAGCGCCTCGGGGAGGACGCGCGCATGCCGCGCTTCCCCCAGCCCGACGGGACCTTCAAGATGAGCGCGGCGTGGCTCATCGAGCGCGCCGGCTTCACGCGCGGCCACGGCGATCCCGCGGCGGTGGCGATCTCGACCAAGCACGTCCTCGCGCTGACCAACCGCGGCGCGGGGACCACCGCGCAGCTCGTGGCGCTCGCGCGCGAGGTGGCCCTCGGCGTCGAGGAGGCCTGGGGGGTCAGGCTCGCGCCGGAGCCGGTGTTCGTCGGGCACGCCTGGGAGGCGTGATCGCTCCCGGCCGCGCGAGCTCCACGGCGGCGAGTGCCCCGTAGGCGACGCCCACGAGGATGATGCCGCGCTGGCCGATCCCCGGCCAGTCCAGCCCGGCGGCGACGAGGACGCCCGGCACCGCCAGGAAGCCGACGAGGAGGCCGACGACGCTCCAGCGCCAGCGGGCGCTGCGCAGGCGCCACAGGCTCGCCACCGCGCTGACGACGAGGCCGGCGAGGATGAGCAGCGTGCCGAGGTCGTGCAGGCGGCCCTCCGTCGTGCGCACGACGCCCACGGGCAGCTCCCCGGCCACGGTCTGCGTCCGCCAGATCGCGTCCATGAGCGTGCCGGCGACGGCCACGACCGCGCCCGCGGCGACCACGGGCATGCGCTCGCGCGCGGCGGCCAGGGCGAGCGCGCCGAGGCCGACGCCCCAGGCCACGAACGCCGCGGAGGCGACCGCGCGCGTCGAGCCGTTGCCGTACTCGCTGATGAAGTGCTGGGTGGCCGGCAGCGACGGGCGCAGGGGGTGCTCGAGGGCGACGAGCGCCACGAAGGCGCCGGCGCCCGCGAGGGCCACCGTCTTCAGGGAGGGCATCTGACGTGGGGTACGCAGGCGCCGCGTCGGGGGAACATCCGGGACATGCCCGTCAACGACGAGGACGATCTCCCCAGCACCCTGCAGCGGTCGTCCAAGAAGGCCCAGGACACCTACGCGGCGACGCTGAACGCCGCCGAGGAGCAGTACGGCCGGGGCGAGCGCGCGTCGCGCACGGCGTTCGCCTCGCTCAAGCACTCCTTCGAGAAGGTCGGCGACCACTGGGAGGAGAAGGACGAGAAGGGCCCGTCCGATCCCCAGGCGGCCAGGGGCGGTGCGGCCGCGCGCCGCGGTGGCACGACCGCCGGCGGGGTGGACGTCGAGGGCCACACCAAGGACGAGCTCCTCGACCGCGCGCGGGACCTCGACGTCGAGGGGCGCTCCTCCATGACCAAGGAGGAGCTCGGCGAGGCGCTCGACAAGGAGAACCAGAAGGCGACGCGCCGCGCCCGCGAGCGCGAGCGCGAGCGCGACTGAGGGGGCGCGCCTAGACGGACGCGGCGGCGGTCTCCGGCGTCATCGCCGGGGCGTCGGCCGTCGCGACCTGGGGTCCGGCGTGCCAGATCGGGCCGCTGGCGGCGTCCTCTGCGTGCACGCGGCCCTCGGCGGCCGCGGCGATGAGCGCGCTCGTGGTGGCCGCGTCGTCGATGCCGAAGAGCGACGAGGAGAAGATCCCGGCGACCTCGCGGGTGCCGAGCGGGAAGGGGAAGCGCTCCACGACCTCGACGACGTCGGCGGGCGCCGGACGGCGCGAGAGCTGCGGCTCCAGGTTGGCCAGCGCGACGTCGTAGGCCTCGAGGGGC
>CAXUES010000214.1:4133-5770 GCA_964250185.1 uncultured Solirubrobacteraceae bacterium
ATGAGCGACGGCGCCGTGTAGCGCTCGGCGCCGTCGGAGTTGGCCGACTTGCCCTGCACGTGGGTGGGGCCGCCCTCGGCGGTGCGGGCCTCGGCGCGGTCGGCCTCGTAGGCCTCGGTGACCGCGTCGGAGCCGATGGCGGCGACGATCGCGTCGGCGTCCAGGCCGGCGACGCGGCCGAGCGCGGCGCGCAGCGTGGCGTGGTCCTCGAGCAGGCCGGGAGTCGTGAAGTTCACGTGCTGGATGGCGCGGAAGGCCTCCCACTCGCGGCTCGGGTCCTGCAGGCGCACGGCGACGAGCGCGCGGCAGGCGGGCGCGGTGGCCGAGACGTCGGGCTTGGGCTGGGTGCCGAACGGCATGCCGAGCGCGTGGAAGGCGAGGTGGTTCTGGGCCATGCGGGCGGGCGTGTAGCCGCGCTCGCGGTACTGGGAGGCGTCCTCGGTGAGGCCGATCCACACGTGGCGCCAGTCGAGCTGGTCGCCGTAGCGCCAGCGCAGGGCGGCGAGCGCCGGCGAGGCGCTGTAGGCCCACGGGCACCCGGGATCCGAGAAGTGGGTGACGCGGATCGGAGCGGACATGCGACCCACTGTGGCAGCGTGCCCACCGATGCCCGCGGTGCTCGGCGTGGATGTGGCGGCGGGGCGCTGGGTCGGCGTCCGGCTGCTCGACGGGCGCTTCGACGGCGCCTGGGTGGACGGCTCCATCGCGGCGCTCCTCGCCGTGGGCGGAGCGGGCGCCGTGGTCGTCGGGGTGGACATGCCGATCGGGCTGCCGCCTGCCGGTGCGGAGCGGCGCTCGGACGGGGAGGCGCGCCGCCTGCTCGGCCGGCGGCGCTCGTCGATCTTCATGACGCTCCCCGAGGCGGTGCTGCGCGCGCCCGACCACCGGACGGCCAGCGATCTGCACGCGCGGACGGCGGGCAAGGGCGTCTCGCAGCAGTCCTTCGGGCTGCGCCACCGGATCCTCGAGCTCGCCGCGGTGGCCGAGCGCGACCCGCGCGTGCACGAGGTGCATCCGGAGTGCTCGTTCGTCGCGCTGGCCGGGGCCGCCCATGGTCTGGCGACGAGCAAGCGCTCCTGGGCGGGCGCGCGCGAGCGCGAGGCGCTCCTGCGCGCGTCGGGCATCGTGCTGCCCGACGACCTCGGCCCGGCGGGCGGGGTGCCCGTCGACGACGTGCTCGACGCGGCGGCGGCGGCGTGGAGCGCTGAGCGCATCGCCCGGGGTGCGGCGCTCCCGCTGCCTGCTGGTGCGGTCGGGCGCGTCGGGGTGGTCTGGCGCTGACTAGGGCCTGAGCAGCCGCGGGGCCACGGCGGCGATCCCCAGCCCCACGAGCGCGCCGAAGGTCAGCAGGGTGACCCGCGGGCTGGCCTCCTGCAGCAGCACGCCCGCGCCGAGCACCGGGACGGACAGGCCGATGTAGCCCGACAGGAAGAGGCCGGCGAGCGCCTCTCCGCGGCCCTCGGGCGGCGCGACCTCGACCACCACGGCGAGCGCGCCCTTGAACACCAGGCCCGCGCCCGCGCCCGTGACGGCGCCGCCGATCAGGAAGAGGAGCAGGCTCGGGGCGGAGAGCCAGGCCGAGAGGACGGTGAGCGCGAGGCCCACGAGCATCCCGACGATCCCCACGCCGAGCACCG
>CAXUES010000215.1:0-4466 GCA_964250185.1 uncultured Solirubrobacteraceae bacterium
GAGGGCTTCGACGACGTCGACGCCGGAGGTGCCGACCGCGGCGGCCGCGGTCTGCTCTCCCGGCTGCGCACGCGACGCGAGCGCCCCGTCGCCACGCCGGCCCCCGAGCCCGTGGCCCCGGCGGTCGCGCAGGTCGACGTCGACCCGTCCTGGGCCGACGAGGACGACCCGGAGCACGAGGACGACGTGCGCTACGAGGAACCCGCGGTGGCCGCGCTGCCGCCCGAGCCCGAGCCGGAGCCCGAGCCGCTCCCCGAGCCCGAGCCGGTGCTCCCACCGCCGCCCGTCCCCGCCGCGCGCCTGGCCGCCGCCAACGCCTCGCTGAAGATCGAGCGGGCGATCGAGCTCTTCAACGGGTCGGGCCACGCCCGCACCGTCGCCGGGGTCGCCCGGTCGCTGGGCGCGCCGCTCGTCTGCGTGCGCCCGTCCACGACCGAGGGCGCCGTCGTCGACGTCGTCGTGGGCTGGGAGCTGAGCTGGTACCGCTACGCCGTGGACCTCGGGGACGAGAGCGTCGTGGTGGAGCGCCAGGGCTCCGAGCTCACCGAGCTGAGCCCGGCGGAGCAGGAGCCCAACGCCGCGGCCGACGCGCGGGGCGAGTTGCACCTCGCCGCGACGCTGCCCTAGCCTCGGGGGTCGCATGATCTACTGCGTCGTCCCGCCCGAGCTCGCCGAGGCGCTCCTCCCCAAGCTCGAGGCCTACTACGCCGAGGACCCGAACGTCGAGGTCATCGTGGACCGCCGCAGGTCCGAGCGCCGGCGCCGTGGCGAGCCCGCGCCCGCGGGCTCGCAGCGCGAGGTGCGCGACCGTCGCCGTCCGCGCGTCCCCGGCGAGTTCCCGACGGTCGACGCCGCCGGCTAGGAGGCCGGCCCTGGCGGGTAGCCCCGCCGGATGCCCGACCTCGCCACGCCCGCCCTCCCGCCCCGACGACCGGGTGCGGGGCTGCGGCTCTACCCCGCACAGAGCGGCCCGCGCACCCGGGCCATCGCCGGGGACCTCGCGATCCTCGTGGCGGTGCTCGTCTTCGCCTGGGTCGGCATGGTCGTGCACGACGGCGTGGCCGAGCTCTCGTCGCTGGGCCGCGGCGTCTCCAACGCGGGGACGGCCGTGGTCGACTCGGGGCGGTCCTCCGGCGACGCCGTGCGCAACGCGCTGGAGGGGGCGGGAGGCGCGCTGGGCAGCGCGCCGCTGGTCGGCGGGCAGCTCGAGGGCGCGCTGGGCGGCGCGGGCCGGGCCGCGGGCGACGCCATCGCCTCGGCCGGCTCGTCGGCGGGCGGGCAGGCCGTCAGCGCCGGGCGGGAGGGGGAGCGGCGCGTGTACGAGCTCGCGAACCTCCTGGGCTGGGTGACCTTCCTCATCCCGACCTTCGTCCTGCTCCTGCGCGTCCTGCCCGCGCGGGTGCAGCAGGCGCGCCGCCTGACCGCTGCCGAGCGCGTCCTCGGCGTCCCCGTGGCGTCGCCGGAGCGCGACGCGGTGCTCGCCCAGCGGGCGATGTGCTCGCTGCCGCTGGCCACGCTCCTGCGCCACACCGCCGATCCCGTCGGGGACCTCGTCGCCGGCCGCCACGCCGGGCTGCTGCGGGCGCTGGAGGACGCGGAGGGCGCGCGGGTGCGGGCCTCCTCCTGAGGATCCGGAGAACGGCCGCGCTTCGCGTGGTGGCCCGCGCCGGGCGGGCAGGCACGTCGGCATGACGCTCATCCCGAAGGACCAGATCATGGAGATGCTCGTGGTGCGCGGCGAGGAGGGCCACCTCTCCGACGCGGCCAACGAGCTGCCCGACCCCGTCGACACCGAGGAGCACGCCGCGGTGCTCGCCGACCTCGGCGTCGCGACGGCCGACCTCGAGGGCGGGGAGGGGGCCGGCCTGAAGTTCGGACTGGCGGACACCTGAGATCCGGCCGGGGGAGGCGGCACGGGGTGGGATCCCGACCGGCGCGCGGAGCCGCTCGCCGGTCCCCGCCCCGTCCCGGCGCAGCGCACCGGAAGGGCGGGCCGGATGCTCCGGGCCCCGGCGGACAGCCGGTGTAGCGTCGGACGTCCCGTGACGGCATGAGCCCCCACCTCTCGGTGCGCCTGCGGGAGGAGACACGCGCGGCGCACGCCGACGTGGAGGTGGCCCTCGACGCGCGTGACGCCTTCGCCAGCCGCGCCGCCTACGGCGAGCTGCTGCAGGCGATGCGCGGCTTCCTCGCGCCGGTCGAGGCGCTGTTGGCCGTCGCGCCGGGGTGGGAGCAGCTCTCCCCGCCGGTCGACGTCCGCGCGTTCCGGCGCGTCCCCGGCCTGGACGCCGACCTCGCGCACCTGGGGACCGCCGGGGTGCATCCGCCGGCCTCGCCGGTCCCGCGGCTGGGTGGCGTGGCCCAGCGGCTGGGCTGCCTGTACGTCCTGGAGGGCTCGGCGCTCGGCGGGCCGGTCCTGGCCGCCCGGGCCCGGGCCGCGCTCGGGGCCGATCTCCCGCTCGCCTACTTCGACGGCGTCCGGCCGGGCCCGCCCGGCGCGGCCTGGCGCGCGCTGTGCTCGGCGCTGGACGCCTTCGGGGACGACGACCACCTCGCCGGGCGCGCGGTCGCGGCGGCGCTCGCCACGTTCGCCGCGCTGGCCGGCTGCCTGACCGCCGTCCGGGTGCCGGCATGAGCACGTTCCGGCCCGACGAGCTCGGCCTGGACCACGACGTCGTCGTGTTCGGGGAGCCGCGCGTGCCCACCACCCTCTCCGCCTGCGACCGCGAGCCCATCCACCTGTCGGGCGCCATACAGCCCCATGGCGTGCTGCTGGCGCTCGAGGAGCCCGGCCTGGCCGTGTGCCAGGCCAGCGCCAACTGCCGGGGCCTGCTCGGCCTCGAGCCGGCGGCCGCGCTCGGGGCGCCGCTGGAGGCGGTGCTCGGCGACGAGCTCGCCGCGCGCCTGCGCTCGGCACTGGACGGGTCCCCCGCGGGCGATCCGGGGCCGATCGCCTGCCGGCTGACCGAGGGCGGTCCGTGCGAGCTGACCTGGCACCGCGTCGACGGGCTCGTCGTCGTCGAGCTGCAACCGGCCCCGGACGCCGCCCCGTCGATGTCCGGCCTGTTCGCCGACGTGCAGCACGCGATGGAGGCCCTGCAGCACGACCTGCCGCTGTCGGAGCTCTGCGACGTCGCGGCCCGGGAGATCCGCCACCTCACCGGCTACGACCGGGTGATGGTCTACCGCTTCCACCCCGACGACCACGGCGAGGTCGTCGCGGAGGCACGCCGATCCGACCTCGAGCCGTTCCTCGGCCTGAGCTACCCCGCGTCGGACATCCCGCGCCAGGCGCGCAAGCTCTACCTGCTCAACCACCTGCGGGTCATCGTCGACGTCGACTACGAGCCCCAGGCGCTCATGGGCGGAGAGGCGGAGGGCGCGCCGCTGGACCTCAGCCTGGCCGGGCTGCGCAGCGTGTCGCCGATGCACCTGGCCTACCTGCGCAACATGGGCGTCCGGGCGACGCTGACCATCTCGCTCGTGCGCGGCACCCAGCTGTGGGGCATGTTCGCCTGCCACCACGACTCGCCCAAGCGCGTCCTCGCGCAGGTCCGGGCGGCCTGCCGCCTCCTCGGGCAGGTGCTCTCCCAGCAGGTCGTGGCGTCGGAGGAGCGCGAGCACCACGCCTACCGCTCGGACCTCGCCCGTGCCGAGGCCGACCTCGTGGCGCGCATGTCCGGCGCCGCCTCGCTGGCGGAGGCGCTCGTGGCCGATGACCTGGCCCTCGGGCTGACGGCCGCCGACGCCCTGGTGGCCTGCATCGACGGCAAGACGGTGAGCGTCGGCCGGGCGCCGCCGCTCAACCTCATCGAGGGGCTGCTGCGCGGGCTGCGGGCGCAGACGGTCGCCACGCCGCTGATCTCCGCGCAGCTGACCGGGGACCACCCGTGGATCATGCGGTCCTCGGCACGGGCGGCCGGGGTCGTCGCGCTGCCGCTGTCACCCGGGTTCCGCGACTACCTGCTCTGGTTCCGGGGCGAGTACGTGCACGAGGTGACCTGGGCCGGGCGCCCCGACAAGGGCGAGCTCGAGGCCGCCACCGGGCCGCCGGCCTCCACGCCGGCCACGCTGAGCCCCCGGGAGTCCTTCGCGTCCTGGGCCCAGGAGGTGCGCGGCACCTGCCGGCCGTGGCTGGCCGCCGAGATCGAGAGCGCGCAGGGGCTCGCCGCGGCCGTCCCGGAGCTCATGCTCGCCCGGGCCCGCGACGAGCTCGCCCGCCTGGCCCTGCACGACCCGCTCACCGGGCTGCCCAACCGCGCGCTGCTCTTCGACCGCAGCCAGGCCGCGTTGACGCGCATGAAGCGCGAGGGGGGCGAGGTCGCCGTCCTGTTCCTCGACCTCGACCGCTTCAAGCTGGTCAACGACCGGCTCGGGCACGCGGCCGGCGACAGCCTGCTGCGCCAGGCGGCCGAGCGGATCACGGCGACCGTCCGGGAGACCGACACGGTCGCGCGGCTCGGCGG
>CAXUES010000215.1:4476-5761 GCA_964250185.1 uncultured Solirubrobacteraceae bacterium
GCTGTCCGGCGCATTCTCAGCGACCGTCTTCATGGCCGCCTGCGCGACAGCCTGTCGCCCGCGGCGGCGGCGGCGGCGGCGGGCGCGGCGTCGGCGGTGGGCGTCGGGCGCGGCGGCGTGACGGTCGGCCGGCTCGGCGGCGACGAGTTCGTCGTGCTGTGCGAGAAGATCACCCCGCAGCAGGCCAACGAGCTCGCCGAGCGCGTCCGCGACGCCTTCCGGATCGCGTTCGTGATCGACGGCGACGACGTCTCGGTCACCCTCTCGATCGGGCTGGTGACGGCGGACGACCAGGCGAGCCCCGTGGGCCTGCTCCGCGACGCCGACAGCGCCATGTACCGGGCCAAGCACTCCGGGCGCGACGCCACGGCGTCGTTCACCCACGACATGCGCGCGGTCGGGCTGCGGCGGGTCGAGATCGAGACGGGCCTGCGCCCCGCGCTGGACCGGGGCGACCTGCGGCTGGACTTCCAGCCCATCTACGGGGTCGCGGGGGAGCTCATCGGCTTCGAGGCGCTCGCGCGGTGGCCGCTGCACGACCGCGGCATGGTGCCGCCCGACGAGTTCATCGCGGTGGCCGAGGGGAGCGGGCTGATCGTCTCGCTCACCGCATGGGTGCTCGAGGAGGGGATCACGGCGCTCGCGGGCTGGCGCCTCGCCTGCCCGGACCTCGAGCTCACCCTGGCGGTGAACATCACCGCCCAGCAGCTCTCGACCGACGAGCTGCAGGAGGAGGTCGACGCGGTCCTGCTGCGCCACCACCTGCCGTCCTCGGCGCTGTGCCTGGAGATCACCGAGCGGGCGCTCGTCAGCTACGACGGGAGCTCCCAGCGCTTCCTCGAGGGCATGCGCAGCGACGGCCTGCGGTTGTCGATCGACGACTTCGGGACGGGGTTCTCCTCGCTGGCCTACCTGACCAAGCTCCCGGTGGACGAGCTCAAGATCGACCGCGCGTTCGTCGCGGGGCTGCCGGGCTCCCAGCGCGACGTCGCGGTGGTCGCCGCGCTGGTCGGGCTGGGCCACCAGCTGCACATGCAGGTCCTCGCCGAGGGCGTGGAGACCGACGAGCAACTCGACCTGCTCGGCCGGCTCGGATGCGACCGCATGCAGGGCTTCCTGCTCGGCCGGCCGATGTCGGCCCGCGACGTCGACCGGCTGCTGCTCCCGCTCGCCTGAGCGGCTGACGCCCTTGAACGACGAAGCCCCGCTCGAGGGCGGGGCGTTCGGTCATCCAAGCGGCTGAAGGGACTCGAACCCTCGACCTTCTGCATGGCAAGCAGACGCT
>CAXUES010000216.1:0-5731 GCA_964250185.1 uncultured Solirubrobacteraceae bacterium
GCGCCGAGGACGAGGCGGAGGCCGGCCGGCTGTTCGCCGACGCCCGCCGGGCCCGCACGCGCTCCATGCTCACGCGCACCCCGGCCGGTCGCCTGGGTGCCGACGAGTTCACCGACGCCGAGGTCGACGCGTTCCTCGCCTCGCCGCAGGGCCGCGGCATCGCGGGGATGATGCGCGTCACCGCGGCGGGCACGCCGGAGCAGGTCCACGAGCAGCTCGAGGCCTTCGCCACCGCCGCGCAGGCCGACGAGCTCATCCTCGCCCACGCCCCGCGCGAGACCGAGGACCGCCTGCGCTCCGTGGCGCTCTGCAGCGGCGGTCGCGTGGGGGCGACCGCCTAGCCGCGTTCGTCAGACCTGCGCCCTGGCCACCTGCTGCACGTAGGCGGCCACGGTGCTGGCCGGCACCGCGAAGCCGATGCCGACGTTGCCGTCGGAGGTGCCCGAGGTGGCGATCTGGGAGTTGACGCCGATGACGCGGCCGTCGCTGTCGAGCAGCGGCCCGCCGGAGTTGCCCGGGTTGATCGCCGCGTCGGTCTGCAGCGCGCCGGTGATGTTCGCGCCGTTGGTGCCCTGGATCGTGCGGTCGGTCGCGGAGATCAGGCCGCTGGTCAGCGTGCGGTCCAGCCCGTAGGGCGTGCCGATCGCGTAGGCCTGCTCGCCGACCTCCACCTGGGAGGAGTCCGCGAGCGCGAGCGGCTGGAGCTTCGTCGTGCCCGTGTCGATCTTCAGCACGGCGAGGTCCTTGGAGGCGTTCTGGCCGACGACCCGCGCGGTGTAGCTGCGCCCCGTCCCGAAGGCGACCTTGACCGCCGTGGCGCCCTCGACGACGTGCTCGTTGGTGACCAGCAGGCCGTCGGCGGAGACCACGAACGCGGTCCCGGTCGCCTCGCCGGACTGCTGCTGGACGCCGAAGGGCGTCTGCGTCCGCTGGGTGATCGTCGAGGTGACGTGCGCGACGGAGGGCGAGGCGGAGGCGTAGACGGACTCGGCGGTGGTGGCCGCGGTGTCGTCGGAGACGAGGCGGGTGGCGGTGGTGGACGCGGCGGCGGTCGTGGTGGACGCCGCGGGGGTCGAGGAGCCGTCGGAGAGGGCGACGACGCCGGCCCCGGCGGCGCCCCCGAGGACCGAGCAGGCGGCGGCGGTGGCGAGCAGGCGGGAGCGGAGCATGGAGACGACGATGGCCCCGCTCCCTGAGAGGAGCCTTGGCGCCGGGTGTGCGCAGCCTCAGGCTCGCTAAGGCCTCGCTGAAGAGGCCGCGCGGCCCTACGCTGGGGCCATGGCCGCACCGCCCGCCGCCCCGGAATCCGTCCTGCGCGCGCTGCGCTCCGGCGGGGTCGCGACGCTCGACGCGCTGGCCGCCCGCCTCGGCGGACCCGACCGCGAGACGCTCACCTGGACGCTGGAGGAGCTCGACGGCGAGGGCCTCGTCGCCCTGAGCCGCCCGCCGGACTGCGGCCCGGACGGCCTCTGCGGCACCCAGCCGCCGACGACGGTCACCCTGACGCCCGCGGGCGCCGCCCGGACCCGGTGAGCACGCCCGCGCCGGCTCCCGCGCCGGCCGCGCCGACGGAACGGCCGGAGGACCAGTCGCTGGCCGACGCGCTCGGCGGCATCCGCGGCGTCGTCGAGACCTCGATCCCCGGCGCCGCCTACGTCGTGGCGATCCTCGTCACCGACCGCGACGCCACCCTCTCGGCGCTCGTCGCGCTCGCCGTGGGCGCGGTCCTCTTCGTCGCCCGGCTCGTCCAGCGCGACACGCTCCAGCACGCGATCGGCGGCCTCGTCGGCGTCGCGCTCGCCGCGTTCATCGTCTCCCGCACGGGCCGCGCGGAGGACTTCTTCCTCGTCTCGATCCTCAAGAACGTCGGCTTCGCCGCGGTCTACGCGGTCTCCATCCTCGTCCGCTGGCCGCTGCTCGGCGTGCTCGTCGGCGCGCTGCGCCAGCAGCCGTCGGCCTGGCGCGAGGACCCCTCCCAGCTGCGCGCCTTCTCCCGCGCGAGCTGGATCTGGGTCGGCATGTTCGCGCTGCGCACCGCGATCCAGGCGCCGCTGTACTTCGCGGGGCTCACGGTGGCGCTGGGCACGGCCAACGTCGCGCTGGGCCTCCCGGTGTACGTCGCCACGCTGTGGCTGAGCTGGCTGGTCCTCCGTGACCAGCCGCTCGTGCGCGGCAGCCGCGCCGTCTGAGCGCCTCGGGCTAGGCGCCGAGGGAGCCCGCGGGCAGCGGGCCGCGCTTCTCGGCGACGATCGCCTCGTAGCGCAGCTCCTCGCCGGCCACGGACAGGCGGTGGACGTAGCTGCGGCGCGTGAGCGGGTGCAGCACGTCCTCGTTGAGCAGGTCGCGGATGAGGAGGTTGAAGCCCGACGGGTCGTCGTCCTCGAGGAAGCGGTCCTTGAG
The DNA here is from genome assembly GCA_964250185.1 of uncultured Solirubrobacteraceae bacterium. Lineage (GTDB taxonomy): Bacteria > Actinomycetota > Thermoleophilia > Solirubrobacterales > Solirubrobacteraceae > Paraconexibacter. The sequence goes on from CAXUES010000216.1 coordinate 2,401, forward strand.
GTTGAAGGCGACGTAGCCCCCGACCTCGACGTAGTCGTAGGCGCGGGCGAAGGCCTCCGGCGGGATGTCGCCGAACCCGAGCGCGGCGACGCAGGTCATCGCGGTGAAGCGCCCGTCGCGCAGCGCCACGTGCTCGGCGGGCGTCGGGTCGGTCAGGTCGACGACGAGGTAGTCGTCGTAGACGCCGGGGCGGTCGCGCAGGGCGGCGTCGCGCGCCTCGGGGATGATGTCGACCCCGACGAGGTGGTCGGCGCCCAGGCGGTCGAGCTCCTCGCCGACCATGCCGTTGCCGGCGCCCACGTCGAGCACCCGCAGCGAGTCGGGCTTGGCGCCGCGCTCCTCGAGCGCACCCGCGAGGAGCTCGCGGACGACCGTCGGCGACGTGCACTTCAGCTCGTCGTAGAAGAGGCGCTCGTAGAAGCCCGGGATCGCGTAGATCTCGTCGTAGTCGTGGAAGCGCACGCGCCGCGGCGGCCCCTCGGGGGTCTCGAGGATGCACCACTCAGCGTCCTGGTCGAGCCCTTGTGCATCAGCTCGGGGCAGGCGGATCTCGTAGCTCTGCGGGACGTCGGTCTCGGCCATGGGGATGGCTCCTCGGTGCAGTGCCCCGCACCGTCAGCCCCCTCCCGGGAACGAGGCACGTGCCTCGCATCGAGCGATGGCGTGGGCTGCTCGGTTCCCGATCCTACCTCCAGGAGGCCCGATGCACCCCGGACCGGTGGGCCTGACGCCCCGTCTCGTCAGTCCATCCGAGGCATGGGCGCCTCGTCGGGCGAGTGCCCCGCGGGGTCGTTGACCAGGGCCCCTGGCGGGGCCGGAACAGGGCCGTCCAGCAGGGGATCTGCGGTCTCGCGCATCCAGCGGTCCAGGCGCTCCTCGAGGTCCGCGCGGACCGCCGCGTGGGCCTCCGATCCGGACAGGTCCCACATCTCGTTCGGATCCAACACCAAGTCGTACATCTCGGTCCGCGGACGTTCCATCGACCCCCATCCCGCTTCCACCATCAGCGTCTTGGAGGGCGAGTCGTCGACGTTGGGGAGGACGGGCTGGAGGCGGTCGCCGTAGTGGCGCACGAGCTTGTGGCGGCGGGTGCGCACGGCCCGCTGCGGGTCGTAGGCCACGTGGTAGGTCAGCTCGGTGAAGAGCTCCTCGCGGACCTCGGCGACCTCGCGCCGGGCGAGCGGCAGCAGCGAGGTGCCGCTCAGGCCGTCGGGCAGCGGCGCGCCGGCGAGCTCGAGCAGCGTCGGGTAGATGTCGACCTGCGAGACGAGCGCGTCGGTGACGTGGCCGCCGTGGAACCCGCCCGGGCCGCGGATGAGCAGCAGGACGCCGGTGCCGCGGTCGCTCAGCGTGCCCTTGGCGCCCGGGAAGGGCAGGCCGTGGTCGGTGGTGAGCACCACGAGCGTGTCGTCGGCCAGGCCCTGCTCGTCCAGCGCGTGCAGGACCGCGCCGACGCCCTGGTCGAAGGAGCGCGCGCTGGCCTTGAAGGCCGCCATGTCGTCGCGGGTCTCCGGCGTGTCCGGGAGGTTCGCCGGCGGCGCGCCGTAGAGCGCGTCGCGCACCGAGCTCGGCGCGAAGAAGCCACGGTGGGTCTCGAAGAAGCCGACCGACAGGAAGAACGGCTGCGGCGGCCGCGAGCGCAGGAGCTGGATGGCCGCGGGGGCGATCGTGTGGGCGAGCGTCGTCCCCGCGTCGACGACGTGGTCGTAGCCGAGCACGGACGGATCCACCGAGAGGTGCTGCTCGCCGATGAGCGCGCTCCAGTAGCCCGCCTCGCGCAGCGGGTGGACGATGTGGCGGCCGTAGTCGTGCAGCGCCCAGCCGCGGTGGGCCAGGCCGGTCATCCCGTTGACGTGGGCCCACTGGCCCGTCAGCAGGCAGGCGCGGCTGCCCGAGCAGGACGGCGCGGCGCAGTGGGCGTCGCGGAAGAGCAGCCCCTGGTCGGCCAGGCGCTGGATGTTCGGCGTGGGGACCTGGTGGCCGTAGGGCTGCACGTAGCGCCCGGTGTCGTGGGAGTGCAGGTAGACGATGTTCGGCCGGTCCACGAGGATCAGTTCCTTCCCCATTGGGAATAGGGTGATTGCCGCATGCCTGACCGCCCGCCGCTCACCTACCTCGTCTGCGCGACCCCCCGCAGCGGCAGCACGCTGCTGTGCGAGACGCTGCGCGCGTCGGGTCGCGCCGGGCGCCCGCTGGAGCACTTCGAGGTGATGCGCGACACCGGCCAGCCGCCGCAGCCGCGAGCGTACTTCCCGGCCGACCTCGACCCGGAGCTCGACGCGCTGCTACCCGCCGACCAGGCCGGCAACCCGGGTCACGAGACGGCCGAGGACTGGTGGGCGCGGGTCCTCGAGATCGGCACCGGGGAGGACCACGACGTGTGGGGCGGCAAGCTCATGTGGGGCCACGTCCCGGACTTCCTGTCCCGGGCCCACGAGCTCCCCGGCCTCGCCGGCGCCGACCTCGACGCGGTCCTGCGCGCGCTGCTCGGGGACGAGCTGCCGCTGCTGTACGTCACCCGCCCCGACAAGGTCGCCCAGGCCGTGTCGCTGTGGCGCGCCGTGCAGACGCAGGCCTGGCGCGCCGCCGACGGCGCGCGGGAGCCCGATGGTGCCGAGTGGTCGTTCGCGGGCATCGACCACCTCGTGCGCCTGCTCGAGTCCGACGACGCCGCCTGGCGGTCCTGGTTCGCCGCCACGGGGCGCGAGCCGCTGGAGCTGCGCTTCGACGAGCTCGCCGCGGACCCCCGCGACGCGGTCGCCCGGGCGCTGCGCCACATCGGGCTGGACGCCGAGGGCGCGCCCGGGCCGGCGACCCGGCGCCAGGGCGACGACCGCAACGCGGACTGGATCGCCCGCTACCGCGACGAGGCGTCCCAGCGGCGGCAGGCGGCTTGACCGCCGAGCGCCGGCAGGTCCCCGAGCTGCGGGTGCTCGAGGCCGAGGCCGTCCACGTCCTGCGCGAGGTGGCCGCCGAGCTCGAGCGCCCCGTGCTGCTCTTCAGCGGCGGCAAGGACTCCGTGGTGCTGCTGCACCTCGCCGAGAAGGCCTTCCGCCCGGCGCCGCTGCCGTTCCCGGTGCTGCAGGTGGCCACGGGCCACGACTTCCCCGAGGTCATGGGCTTCGTGGAGGAGCGCGTCACCGGGCGCGGCCACGAGCTCATCGTCGCCTCGGTGGAGGACTCGATCGCCGCGGGCCGCGTCAAGGACGTCGAGCCGGGCGGCTCGCGCAACCGCCTGCAGACCACGACGCTGCTCGACGCGCTGGAGGCCGGGCGCTTCGACGCGGCCTTCGGCGGCGCGCGCCGCGACGAGGAGCGGGCCCGCGCGAAG
>CAXUES010000217.1:0-4260 GCA_964250185.1 uncultured Solirubrobacteraceae bacterium
GCGGCGCGCCGCGAGGCGGGCGCGGCCTTCGGCGACGGGACGGTCTTCCTGGAGCGCCTCATCTCCGACGCGCGCCACGTCGAGGTGCAGCTGCTCGGCGACGTGCACGGCCGGGTGATCGCCGTGGGCGAGCGCGACTGCTCCGTGCAGCGCCGCCACCAGAAGGTCGTGGAGGAGGCGCCAGCGCCGGGGCTCGACCCCGCGCTGCGCGGCGAGCTGCTGGCCGCCGCGGTGGCGGCCGGGAGCGCCGTCGGCTACGTGGGCGCAGGGACCGTGGAGTTCCTCGTGAGCGAGGCCGGCTTCCACTTCCTGGAGATGAACACCCGCCTGCAGGTCGAGCACCCCGTCACCGAGGCGGTCTGGGGCCTCGACCTCGTCGCAGAGCAGCTGCGCCTCGCCGAGGGCGGGCGGGTGCCGGAGCTCCCCGCCGCGCCGACCGGCCACGCGATCGAGGTGCGCCTGAACGCCGAGGACCCCGCGCAGGGCTCGCTGCCACAGACGGGAACGCTCGAGCGCTTCGCGGTCCCGGGCGACGTGCGGGTGGACACGGGCTACGAGGCGGGCGACGAGATCGGCCCCCACTACGACCCGCTCGTGGCCAAGGTCATCGCCCACGGCGCCACCCGCGCGGAGGCGGCGCGCACGCTCGCGGGCGCCCTCTCGCGCGCGGAGGTGCAGGGCACGACGACCAACCGGGACCTGCTCGTGCGGATCCTGCGCTCCTCGGCGTTCCTGGAGGGGCGCGCGGACACGGGCTGGCTCGACCGCGGCGACGACGCCGCGGAGCTCCTCGCCCCGCTGCTGGACGCCGACGCACGCGCCCGCTGCGCGCTGGCCGCAGCGCTCGCGGGCGCGGCCGCGCGGCGGGCGCAGGCACCGGTGCTCGGCGCGCTGCCGAGCGGCTGGCGCAGCCACCCGGCGCGCCCGCAGATCGCGACGTTCGCCGTGGCCGGCGAGGAGGTCGAGGTGCGCTACCGCCTGGACCGCACCGGCGCCCTGGTCGAGCCCGCCGACCACGTGCTGCACCACGCGGGCGCCCACCACGTCGACCTGACGGGCCCGGACGGCGTCCGCCGCACCTACGCGGTCTCGCCGCACGCCGTCTCCACGCCCGCCGGCGAGGTCGCCGTGCGGGCGCTGGAGCGCTTCGCCGACCCCGCCGCCGCGCTCGCGTCGGGCTCGCTCGTCGCCCCGATGCCCGGCGGGGTCCTCCGCGTGCTCGTGGCGGAGGGCGAGGAGGTCATCGCCGGGCAGGCGCTGCTCGTCCTGGAGGCGATGAAGATGGAACACGAGGTCGGCGCGCCCGCGGCGGGCCGCGTCGGCGCGCTGCACGTGGCTCCCGGCGAGCAGGTCAGCGCCGGGCAGGTCCTCGCCGTCGTCGAGTGAGGTGGGTCAGTCCGACAGCGTGATCGCCGCGTTGACGAGCGCGAGGTGGCTCAGCGCCTGGGGCAGGTTCCCGCGGAAGTCCCCGCTGGCCGGATCGATCATCTCCGCGAGCATGCCCACGTCGTTGACCTGCTCCACGAGCTCGTCCATGAGCGCGCGAGCGTCGTCGCGACGGCCGACGAGGTGCAGCGCCGAGGCCATCCAGAACGAGCAGGCCACGAAGCTCGCCTCCTCGGCGGCCACGCCCGTGTAGCGGTGCAGGTGCGGGCCCGTGCCGAGCTCCTCGCGCAGCGCGTCCAGCGTCGAGCTCATGCGCTCGCCGCGGTCGAAGCCGCTGATGGCGTGCAGGAGGATCGACGCGTCGAGGCCGTCGCTGCCGGGGTACCAGACGTAGGCGCCGCGCTCCTCGGAGAAGCAGTGCTCCTCCACCCAGGAGCGGATGAGCTCGGCCTCGGCGCGCCAGCGGTCCGGCGTGCCGGCCAGGTGGCCGTCCTCGGCCAGGCGCACCGCGGCGGTCAGCGCCTGCCAGCAGCCGAGCTTGGACGTCGTGTAGTGCTGCTCGTCGTGGAGCTCCCACATGCCGGAGTCGCGGCTGCGCCAGCGGTCGCAGGCCAGGTCGGCGACGCCCGCGAGCATGCGCGCCGTCTCCGCGTCCAGGACGTTGCCGTGGTCCACGTAGAGCTCGACGATCACGAACAGGTCGCCGAAGACCCCGAGCTGGAGCTGGTCGGCGGCGTCGTTGCCCCCGACGACGGGCTGCGTGCCGCGCCAGCCCGGCACGTCGCGGTGCTCCTCGCCGCCGGGCAGCTCCCCGTCCAGCGTGTAGAAGACCTTGGGCTCAGGACCGTGGCGGCGGACCGTCTCCAGCATCCAGCTCAGCGCCCCGTGCGTCTCCTCGCGCAGACCGAAGCGGAAGAGCGCCCGCAGCGAGTAGGCCATGTCGCGGACCCACGCGTAGCGGTAGTCCCAGTTCTTGCCGCCGTCCAGCGACTCGGGCAGCGACGTCGTCGCCGCGGCGACCATCGAGCCGGTCGGCGCGTGGATGAGGAGCTTGAGCGCGAGCGCGCTGCGGCGCACCGCCTCGTCCCAGCGCCCCTCCCAGGCGAAGGCCTCCATCCACGCGCGCCAGTTGGCGACGGTGCGGTCGATGCCGGCGTCCATGTCCTGCGCACGCGGCAGGAAGAGCGGCTCGCGCTCGGTGGCCACGAGGCCGAGCAGGTGGCGGGAGCCCGGCGAGGTGACGTAGTCGACCTCCACGTGGCGCTCGTGCTCGCGCACCTCGACCTCCTCGTGCGTGCGCACCGCCATGGTCAGGCCGTCGACGCGCAGGACGATGCCGTGCTGGGTGCGCTGCGCCCACGGCGCCGCGGTGCGCAGGCACGTGCCCGGCCGCACGACGGCGCGCATGCGCACGCTGCCCTCCACGCCGTCGATCCGCCGGGCGAGCTCCGCCCAGGGCAGGCGGCCGGCCACGCCGGTGTTCATCGCGTCGGTGATCCGCACGACGCCCGAGGCGGTCCTGAACGTCGTCGTCAGGACGTTAGTGTCCTGCACGTAGGCGCGCTCGACCTCGAAGTCCTCGTCCGGGCACAGCGCGATGTGCCCGCCCGCCTCGGGATCCAGCAGCGCCGCGAACGCGGGCGGGGAGTCCATCGACGGCAGCGGCAGCCAGTCGATCTGGCCGTCGCGGGCGATGAGCGCGACGGTGCGGCCGTCGCCGATCCCCGCGTAGGAGCGCAGGTCGGCGTAGCCGTCCGCGTCGCGCTCGTGGCTCACGGGGTCGGCATCCCGCCGTTGATGTTGAGCGTCTCGCCCGAGACGTAGCCCGACTCGGCCGAGGCGAGGTAGACGTACGCGCCGGCGATCTCGGCGGGCTGGCCCGCGCGGCCGATCGGCGTCTCCTCGCCGAAGGTCGGCAGCGCGTCGGTCGGCTGGCCGCCCGCGGCCTGCAGCGGCGTCCAGAACGGGCCGGGGGCCACGACGTTGACGCGGATCCCCTTGGGCGCGAGCTGCTGGGCCAGCGCCTTGGAGATCGTGTTGATCGCCATCTTCGTCGTGGCGTAGTCGACGAGCCCCGGGGACGGCTTGTAGGCCTGGATCGAGCTCGTGTTGATGATCGTGCTGCCCGCCGGCAGGTGGGGCACGGCCTCCTGGACGATCCAGAAGAGGCTGTAGACGTTCGTCTTGAAGGTCTCGTCGAACTGCTGGCTGGTCAGGTCGGCGATGTCCTCGACGAACTGCTGCTTGCCTGCGACGTTGGCCAGCAGGTCCAGCCCGCCGAGCTGCTCGACGGCGTCGCGCACGAGCTGCCGGGCGGCGGCCTCGTCGCTGATGTCGGCGGGCAGCAGGACCGCCTTGCGGCCGGCGTCGCGGACGAGCTGGGCGACCTCCTCGGCGTCGGCCTGCTCGGACTCGAGGTAGTTCAGGGCGACGTCGGCGCCCTCGCGGGCGTAGGCGATCGCGGCAGCGCGGCCGATGCCGGAGTCCGCGCCGGTGACGAGCGCCCGGCGGCCCTCGAGGCGGCCCGAGCCGCGGTAGCTCTCCTCTCCGTGGTCGGCCTTCGGCGTCAGGTCCTGGGCGAGCCCCGGCGCGTCCTGCTGCTGCTCGGGGAAGCCGTCCTGGCGGTACTGCGTGGTGGGATCGGCGAACGTGTACTGGTCGGGCATCTGACCGGAGCCTCCCCGGCGCAGCGTGCCGCCGACCGCCACGGGAGGATCCCGGCGTGCCCCGTCACATCGCCCTGCTGCGCGGGATCAACGTCTCCGGCCACCGCAAGGTGCCGATGGCGCAGCTGCGCGAGGCGCTCGCCGCGGCGGGCGCGACGGGGGTGGCGACCTACGTGCAGAGCGGCAACGTCGTGCTGGACGGCGACAC
>CAXUES010000217.1:4270-5727 GCA_964250185.1 uncultured Solirubrobacteraceae bacterium
ACGATCAGCAGTGACGTTCTCGATGGTTCCCGACGTGGAGGCGGTGCTCGCCGCGAGCTTCGGCCTGGACGACGTCCCGGTGCTCGTCCGCGACGCCGGTGCGTTGCGCGCCATCGTCGCCGCCGACCCGTTCCGGGCCGACGACCCGACCCACCACCACGTCCTCTTCCTGGCCGCGCCGGTCGACCCCGACGTGCTCGCGGGCCTGGAGCCCGGCCCGTCCGAGGCGCTCCTCCCGGCGGCATCGGGGCTCGAGCTGCACCTGCTCACCCCGGGCGGCCTCGGGCGCTCCAGGTTCGGCGCGAGGCTCACCGACCGCCGCCTGGGGACCACGGTGACCGGCCGCAACTGGCGGACGGTCACCGAGCTCCTGGCGATGGCCGCCGGCTAGCGCTCCGGCACGAGCCAGCGCACCGCGAGCGGCGGCAGGTCCACCGCGGCGCTGAAGGGCTGCCCGTGCCAGGGCACCTCCTCGGCGCGGACGGCGCGCTGCGCGCTCCACCCCGAGCCGCCGAAGCGCTCCTCGTCGGAGTCCAGCGCCACGCGCCACGTGCCGCCGCCGGGCAGGCCGATGCGGTAGCCCTCGCGCGGGATCGGCGAGAGGTTCTCCGCGCAGACCGCGACGTCGCGCGCGGCGTTCTTGCCGAAGCGGGCGAAGATCGCCACGTTGCCGTCGGCGTCGTTGGGCTCCAGCCAGGTGAACCCGGCGCCGTCGAAGTCGACCTCGTAGAGCGCCGGCGTCGCGGCCTGCACGTGGTTGAGCTCGCGGACGAGCTGCTGCAGGCCGGCGTGCTCGGGCTGCTCGAGCTCGTGCCAGTCCAGCGAGCGCTCGTGCGACCACTCGCGCGTCTGGCCGTACTCGCAGCCCATGAACAGCAGCTGCTTGCCGGGGTGGGCCCACATGTGCCCGTAGAGCGAGCGCAGGTTGGCGAACTGCTGCCAGCGGTCGCCCGGCATCTTGTCGATCAGCGAGCCCTTGCCGTGCACGACCTCGTCGTGGCTGAGGGGCAGGATGAAGTTCTCGCTGAAGGCGTAGGCCAGCGAGAAGGTCAGCTCGTGGTGGTGGTACTTGCGGTAGACGGGCTCCTCGGCGAAGTACTGGAGCGTGTCGTGCATCCAGCCCATGTTCCACTTGAAGCCGAAGCCCAGCCCGCCGAGGTAGACGGGACGCGAGACGCCCGGCCACGAGGTCGACTCCTCCGCCGCGGAGAGCACGCCGGCCTCGCGGCCGTGGACGAGCTCGTTGAACTCCTTGAGGAACGCGACGGCCTCGAGGTTCTCGTTGCCCCCGTGCTCGTTGGGCACCCACTGGCCCTCCTCGCGGGAGTAGTCCAGGTAGAGCATCGAGGCGACGGCGTCGACCCGCAGGCCGTCGATGTGGTACTCGTGCAGCCAGAAGTAGGCGTTGGAGACCAGGAAGCTCTTCACCTCGTTGCGCCCGAAGTTGAAGATGTAGG
>CAXUES010000218.1:0-5712 GCA_964250185.1 uncultured Solirubrobacteraceae bacterium
GAGCGCGGCGATCACCGGGTGGTCGCTGCCCCCTGCGGCCACGCCGTCCATCAGCGCCGACTCCCAGGCGTCCAGGGCGGCACGCCGGGCAGCGGGCTCCTGCGGGCGTCCCGGCCCGTCGACGAGCTCGTCGGCACCGCGCAGGAAGCCGTACAGCGCGTAGACCGGCGGACGCTGCGCGCGGGGCAGCCGCAGCGTCGCGACGTGGAAGGTCGGGTCGTGCCGGCGCTGCAAGGTGCGACACCGTCGGTAGGCCGCGCGGAGGTCGGCTGGCATGCTCTCGTCCATCGCGGCCCTCAGCAACGTACCCCGATGGTGGCAGCCATGAGCAGCACCGGCGCCGGGCTGGCCTCGCGGTCGCTCGTGATGGTCACCGGCAAGGGCGGCGTCGGCAAGACGACCGTCGCCGCCGCGCTCGGCCTGCGCGCGGCCGCCGCCGGCCGCCGGACGATCGTCTGCGAGGTCGGCGACCAGCGTCGCCTGCCGCGCCTCTTCGGGGTGGAGGACCAGCACGGCGAGGAGGTGCGCCTGCGCGACGGCCTGTGGTCGACCTCGATCGACCCGGAGCCCGCGCTGCGCGAGTGGCTCTCGCGCCAGCTCGGCTCGCGCCAGCTCGTCGACCTGCTCGCCCGCTCCAACCTCTTCCAGTACTTCGTCGCGGCGGCCCCCGGGGCGAAGGAGCTCGTCACGGTGACCAAGCTCTGGGAGCTCGCCCAGGCCGCCCGCTGGCGCAAGGGCGCCGAGGCCTACGACACCGTGGTGGTCGACCTGCCGGCCTCGGGCCACGGCGTCGGGCTCATGCGCACCGCCCGCACCTTCGCCGACGTCGCGCGCGTCGGACCGATCGCCAACCAGGCGGGTGCGGTGCGCGACGCGATCGAGGACCCCGCCGCCTCGGCGATGGTGGCGGTCTGCCTGCCCGGCGAGCTGCCCGTGACCGAGACGCTCGACCTCGAGGCGACCATCGCCCGCGAGCTGCGCCGCCCCGTCGACGCGATCGTGGTCAACGCGCTGCTGGACGGGCGCTTCTCCCCCGAGGAGGTCGCCGAGGTCTCGGCGCTGGCCGGCACCGCCGCGGGCCCGCTCCCCGGCCGCGCCGTCCGCGCCCAGGCCGGCCGCTCGGCCGCCCAGCACGAGCAGCTCGTGCGGCTGCTGGAGGGCGCCGACGCGCCGGTCAGCACGCTCCCCTTCCTCCCCCGCACGGCGCTCGGCCTGGCCGATGTCGAGCTGCTCGCCGAGCGGCTCGACGCCGGGCTCTAGGACGGCTCGGACGCCTCGCGCGCCTCGGCGGCGGCGGCGCGCAGCTCGCTGGCCTGCGCACGCCGCAGGGCCGCCTCGGCGCGGCGGCGCGCCGTGTCCGCCCGCTGCCGGGCGGCCTCCAGTCGCCGCGCGGCGGCCTGGCGCAGCTCCGTCGGGGTGGGGAGCGCCGGACCGTCGGTGGGGGCGTCCAGCGCGTCCTGCTCGGAGTCCAGGGCGTCCTGGCGCTCGTCGCGGCCGTCCTGCACGCGGTCGAGCTCCTGCTGGCGGACGTCCTGGCGGACCTGCGTTCGGTCGACCGCGCGCTGGCGGCGGGCGAGCGTGAAGGCCTCGTCGTCGGTGGGCCGCCGGCCGGCGGCGACGCGATCGGCATCCAGCGCCTGCTGCTCGTTGTCGATGCGCTGCTGGTCGCGGTCGGTGAGCTCCTGGCCGCGGTCCCCGATCGCCTCCTCGAGGGCCCCGAGGGCCTGCTCCTGCTCGATCTCGTCCTGCTGGTCGAGGTGGCCCTGCGTGTCGTCGTTCATGTCGCCTCGGGTGCGGGTGTGGTGGCCATCTGCTCCAGCGAGGCCGGGCGGCCAGTGTGGAAGCCCTGCGCGTGGTCGACGCCCAGCTCGCGCAGCAGCGCGAGCGTCTCGGCGTCCTCGACGCCCTCGGCGATCGTCCGGACGTCGAAGCCGCGCGCCAGGCTCACCACGGCCTCGACGACCTGGCGGCTGGCGGGCTCCACGACGAGGTCGCGCACGAACTCGATGTCGATCTTGAGGAAGTCGACCGGTAGGCGCTTGAGGTAGCTGAAGCCGCCGTAGCCCGTGCCGAAGTCGTCCAGGGCGAAGCCGCAGCCGCGGCGGGCGATCGCGGCGACGAAGGCCATCGCGGCCTCCTCGTCGTACATGAGCGCGGTCTCGGTGAGCTCGAAGACCAGCGACGCCGGCGGGGCGCCCGAGCGCTCGAGCTCGGCGTCGACGAAGTCGTAGAGCGACGGATCGCTGAGCGAGTGCGCCGACAGGTTCAGCTCGACCGGCCGGCCCGTGGCGGCCAGGGCCATCGACTCGCGGATGACCCAGCGGTCGATCTCCCCGATGAGCCCGTAGGCCTCGGCCACCGGCAGGAAGCGGCCCGGCGGGATGAGCGACCCGTCGTCGTCGCGCATGCGCAGCAGCAGCTCGTGCTGGACGACCGTGCCCGTTCCCAGCTCCACGATGGGCTGGGCCTGCAGGACGAGCCCGTCCTCGTCGAGGGCACGGCGGATGCGCTCGATCCACTCGAGGTCGAGGAGCTTGCGCTGCGACTCGCGCTCGCGCTCGCGCTGCTCGGTCATGTCGGTGAACAGCAGCGCGAAGCCGGCGATGCCGTGCTCGGTCTGGAAGGCGGTCATCACCTGGCGCACCGGCAGCAGGGTGCCGTCGCGGCGCACGAGGGAGTCCGCCTCGGCCCGCGCGTCGGTGCCCGCCCGGCACGCGGCGACGAACGGGCACTCGTCCGCGGGGTACGGACTGCCGTCCGCCCGGGTGTGGTGCAGCACCTCGTGGGCGGTCAGGCCGACGAGCTCGTCGGAGCTCCAGCCCAACAGCGCCTCGGCGCGCGGGTTGAGGTAGACGATCGCCCCCGCCTCGTCCACGGTGACGAGCCCCTCGCCCATGCTGTCGGCCACGGCCCGCATGTAGTCGTGCGCCGCGTGCAGCTCCTGGCGGGCGCGGCGCTCGGCGGTGATGTCCACCGACACGGCGACGAAGCCCACGACCTCGCCCTGCGCATCGAGGCGCGTCGCGGCGTGCACGGAGGCCGGGAAGATCGAGCCGTCGCGGCGGCGGACGATCCGCTCACCGGTCCAGCGGCCCTCGCGCGCGAGGATCCCGTCGATCCCGGTGAGCCTCGCGACGCCGTCCTCGACCAGGAGCTCCTTGGCGTCGCAGCCGATGACCTCGGCCGCGGTCCAGCCGTAGAGGCGCTCGGCCCCCGCGTTCCAGGCGATGATGCGCCCGTCGAGATCGAGGGCCACGACCGCCGCGGTGACCGCGTCGAGCAGCCCGGAGCGGAAGCGGGCCTCCGCCTCCGCGGCGCGCTGGATCGTCACCTCGCGGTGCTGGACGACCACCCGCCGCGGCCCGGTGCCGGCGTAGCGCGCGGCCTGCAGCACGTAGCGGCGCGCATCGGACCCGTCGCACGGGTCCTCCACGAGGAGCTCGGAGCGGTCGCCGCTGATCAGCCCGAGGAGCCCCTCGAGCACCTCGTCGGCCGTGGTCACGCCGTCCCGGGCCAGCCGGGCGCACCCGTGGAGGTAGTTGTCGCCGATCCCGGCGGACATGCCGCGGGCCCAGGCGGGGCCGCCGGCCCGCCAGCCGGCGTTGGCGGCCACGACGATGCCCCGCTCGTCGAGCAGCGCGACCCGGTCGGGCAGTGAGTCCAGCAGCGCCTGCCCCTCGATGGAGGCGGCCGCGTCGCCCGGGACGGGCGGGGCCGCGGGTCGCGGGGCGATCCGGATGACGCTGCGTGGGTCGAGCGCGTGGCCGATGACGTCCCCGTCGCTGCGGGCGCGGCCCGCTGCTGTGGTCGGTGGGCCGTCGAGCACCCTGGAAGGTCCCCATCGGCACCGGGGGACCGACCCGCGAGGTGATGGGTCGAGAACCTACCCCGGCGGGCTACTCGATGCCGAGGCGGTCCAGCGCGCGGTCGTCGCCGCGCCAGTCGCGGCGCACGCGCACCGACAGGTCCAGGTGGACCTTGGTGCCCAGCTCCCGCTCGAGCTCGCGGCGGGCGGCGGTGCCGATCGCCTTGACCATCTTGCCCTGGGCGCCGATGACGATGCCCTTCTGGCTGTCGGCCTCGACCCAGATGAGCGCGCGGATGCGGGTGAGGTCGTCGCGCTCGACGTCGATGGCGTCGATGACGACCTCCACCGCGTGCGGGACCTCCTGGAACGTGCGCCGCAGGACCTGCTCGCGCACGAGCTCGGCCAGGAGGCGCTCCTCGGTCTGGTCGGAGGAGTCCTCGGGCGGGAAGAAGAACGGGCTGGCCGGCACGAGGCTGCCGAGGTGCGCGCGCAGCTCGGGGACGCCCTTCCCCGTCTTGGCCGACACGGGGAAGATGTCCTCGGCCAGGCCGAGCTCGTCGGCCGCGGTGAGGATCGCCACGGTGCGCAGCCGGTCGAGGCGATCGGCCTTGTTGACCGCGATGACCACGGGGACGCCCTTGGCGGCGGCCAGCGCGGCGGCGATCCAGCGGTCGCCCGGGCCCACGCCCTCCTCGCCGTTGAGGACCATCAGCGCGGCGTCGGCGTCGGCGAGCTCGCGCTCCACCCGGCGCTGCATGCGCTCCGTCAGCGCGTCGCGCGGGCGCTGGACGCCCGGCAGGTCGACGAGGATGAGCTGGACGTCCTCCCCCGTCGCCACGCCGCGGATGGCCCGGCGGGTGGTCTGGGGCTTGTCCGAGACGATGGCCACCTTGCGGCCGACCATGCCGTTGACCAGCGTCGACTTGCCGACGTTCGGCCGCCCGGCGAGGGCGACGAAGCCCGCGCGGGTGGTGAACCCGGTGGTGGCGTTGAGGTCGACGTCGGCCATGGGACCTACCAGGAGAGCAGCTCGGCCTGGAGCGCGAGCATCTCGCCCTGGTCGGTCTCGTGGTCCATGCCGGTGAGGTGCAGCGCGCCGTGGACCACGGCCTCGCGCAGGTCGACGGTGAACTCGGGGCAGATGACGATGTCGCCGAGCTCGCGCGGCCCGACGACGGGCTCGTCGTCCTCCTCGCCGTCGATCGGGAAGGAGAGGACGTCCGTGGGCCCTTCCTTGCCGCGGTGCTCCGCGTTGAGCTCGGCGATCCGCTCCGGGGTCACCCACTCCACGGCGACGTGGCCGTCGTCGATGCCCGCGCTGGCCAGCGCCAGGCCGACGAGGCGCTCCACCTCGAGCGTCGGCGGGTCGTTGCCGGGCGGCGCCGAGATGACCTCGACGTCCAGGACGGGCTCGTCAGGCACGACGGCGGTCCGCGGGGCGGTCGGCCGGGCGCAGCTCCGTGGCCGAGCGGGTCGCATGCTGGTCGTAGGCCTCCACGATGCGCTGCACGAGGCGGTGGCGGACGACGTCCTCGCCGCCGAAGCGGATGAAGTCCACGCCCTCGACGTCGCGCAGGATGTCCGAGACCACGACCAGGCCCGAGGACTGCTCGCGCGGCAGGTCGACCTGCGTCACGTCGCCCGTGACGACCATCTTGGAGTTGAACCCCAGGCGCGTGAGGAACATCTTCATCTGCTCGGGGGTCGTGTTCTGGGCCTCGTCGAGGATGACGAAGGCGTCGTTGAGCGTACGGCCGCGCATGAAGGCCAGCGGCGCGACCTCGACGATGCCCTTCTCCATGAAGCCCGCGACCTTCTCGGCCTCGAACATGTCCTGCATGGCGTCGAAGAGCGGCCGCAGGTACGGGTCGATCTTGGCCATCAGGTCGCCGGGCAGGAAGCCC
>CAXUES010000219.1:0-5698 GCA_964250185.1 uncultured Solirubrobacteraceae bacterium
CCACTACGGCGGGCTGACCTTCGACGAGCTGCAGAACCGCATCGAGGCCGAGGCGCCGGACCTCGGCCTGACCGTGCGCTTCTTCCAGACCAACCACGAGGGCGAGCTCGTCGAGCACCTCCACGGCCTGGACGGGATCGCCGACGGGATCGTCATAAACCCCGGCGCCTGGACGCACTACTCCTACGCGATCCGCGACGCGCTCGAGCTCGCCGCGCTGCCCGCCGTCGAGGTCCACCTCTCCGACGTCCAGCACCGCGAGGCGTTCCGGCGCACCTCGGTGCTCTCCGACCTCTGCCTGACCACCATCAGCGGCCGCGGGCCCGACGGCTACCGCGACGCGCTGCTCGCCCTTAAGGAGCACTTCGATGCCTGACCTCTCCCGCGCCGCCGCCCTCGAGGAGTCGCTCGCCGAGCGCGGCCTCGACGCGCTCCTGGTGACCGACCTCGTCGACCTGCGCTACCTCACCGGGTTCACCGGCTCGGCCGGCCTGGCCGTGGTGGGGAGGGACATCCGCGCCTTCGTCACCGACTTCCGCTACCTCTCGCAGTCCGAGGCCCAGCTCGACCCCGGCTGGCACCGCGAGATCACCCAGGACGGCCTGCAGGCGGCCCTCGCCGCGCTCGGCGCCCCCGAGGCGCTCGCGCTGGGCTACGACGACACGAAGGTCACCGTCCGCCAGCACGCGCGCCTGGAGGAGCTCGCCCCCGCGGGCGTGCGCCTGGAGGCCGCGGGCGGCATGGTCGAGGCGCTGCGCCTGGTCAAGGACGCCGACGAGGTCGAGGCGCTGCGCGCGGCCGCCGCGCTGGCCGACGAGGCGCTGGAGGAGGTGCTGGGGCGCGGCCTGGCCGGGCGCACCGAGCGCGACGTGGCGCTCGACCTCGAGTTCACGATGCGCCGCAAGGGCGCCTCGGAGGCGTCCTTCCCGTCGATCATCGCCTCGGGCGCGCACGGCGCGCTGCCCCACGCGGTGCCGCGCGACGTCGTCATCCCCGAAGGCGTGCTGGTCACCATCGACTGGGGCGCGGTGCTCGACGGCTACGCCTCGGACTGCACGCGGACCTACGCCACGGGCGAGCTGGACCCGCGCGACCGCGAGGTCTTCGACCTCGTGCTGCGCGCGCAGCTCGCGGCCCTGGAGGCGGTGCGGCCCGGCCCGACCGGCCGCGAGGTGGACGCGGTGGCGCGGGAGATCATCACGGCCGCCGGCCACGGCGAGCACTTCGGCCACGGCCTGGGCCACGGCGTCGGCCTGGAGGTCCACGAGGGACCGCGCCTGTCGCAGAAGGGCGAGGTCGCCCTGGCCGCCGGCCACGCCGTGACCGTGGAGCCCGGGGTCTACGTCCCGGGCGCCTGCGGGGTGCGCATCGAGGACCTCGCGATCGTCACGGAGGACGGCCACGAGGTCCTGACGCACCTGCCCAAGGAGCTGCAGGTGATCCCCGCGGCCTCCTAGGCCTCGGGGTCGGGCTCCTCGGCCAGCACGCGGTAGACCGCGCGCCGGGCCTCGGCCAGCTGCTCGGTGATGCGGGCGACCTGCGCGGGCGTGCCCGCCTGGGCGGCCTGCATGACCGCGGCGGCGAGCTGGGCGACGGCGGCGCGCAGCTCGTGCTCGGGGCTCCCGGCCTGCGGACCCATGGCCTCCCACGGGGCGGGGGCGCCCTCCGGGCGCTCGGCCAGGTGGGCGCGGCCCGCGTCGGTCAGGACGTAGGTCGAGCGGCCGTCGTCGCCCTCGGCGCGGACGAGCCCCTCGTCGGCGAGCTGGGCCAGCGCGGGGTAGACCGAGCCGGGGCTCGGGCGCCACGCGCCGTCGGTGCGAGCCTCGAGCTCCTGCATGAGCCCGTAGCCGTTGCGCTGCTCCTCGGCGAGCAGCAGGAGGAGGGCGAGGCGGACGTCGCCGCGGCGGGCGCGCCGGCCGCGGCCGCGGCCGCCGCGCGGGCCGCCGCCCCAGCCGCCGTCGGGCGGGCCGAAGCGGCCGGGACCCTCGAAGCGGCCGAAGCCGCGCGGACCACCGCAGCGGTGCTGGTCGTGGTCGTGGTGATCAGGATGCATGTGATGCTTCATAGGAGCATCACGATACATCGTTAGCAGTCGGGCGACTGGCGTTGGCGCGCCGCCGCTACGCCTCGGCCACCGCCCTGATCAGCGCCGCGTTGAACGCGGGCAGGTCGTCCGGGTCGCGGCTGGTGATGAGGTTGCCGTCCTGGACGACCTCCTGGTCGGCGACCTCGGCGCCGGCGTTGCGCAGGTCGGTGCGGATGCTCGGGAAGCTCGTCAGGCGGCGGCCCGAGACCACGCCGGCCTCGATGAGGGTCAGCGGGGCGTGGCAGATGGCCGCCACCGGCTTGCCCGAGGTGACGAAGTCGCGCACGAAGGCGACGGCGCCCTCGTCGATGCGCAGCTTGTCGGGGTTGACCGTGCCGCCGGGGAGGACGAGCGCGTCGAAGTCGTCGACCGAGGCCGAGCCGACCGCCGCGTCGACCTCGATCTCGTCGGACGGCTCGATGTCGCCGTCCATGGACTGGATGGGGTCGGTGGCGACCGAGAGGAGCGTGACCGTCGCGCCCGCCTCGGTGACCGCCCTGCGCGGCTCGACCAGCTCCACGTTCTCCACCCCGTCGGCCGCCAGGAAGGCGACCCGCTTGCCGTTCAGCTCGTTGCTCATGGCGGACGTGTGCCCGGGCGCGCGGCCCGGGCATCGCGCGCAGTCAGCCCTCGAGCAGGCCGAGCAGGCCCATGTGGTCGATGGCCACCCGCGCGGCGCCGTCCAGGCCGGTGAGCCGCAGGCGGCCGCCGCGGCGCTGGACGGCCGCGTGGGCGCGCAGCAGCGCGCGCACCCCCGAGGAGTCGACGAAGCGCAGCTCGGAGGCGTCGACCGACCAGCGGTCGGCGAGCTCCAGCGCGCGGCTCATCGTGCGCTCGAAGTCGCCCGCGGTGGCCAGGTCGAGGTCGCCGACGAGCACGACCACCGCGTCGGACCCGGCACGGACCAGGCGGGCGTCGAAGGTCGGAGCGGCCATCTCGGGGACCACTACCCCGGCACGGCCCATCCGCGCGGAGGGCGGACGGACGTCGGCTGTGACGTCCATCACGCCTGCTCGGGTCGAAGTAGGCTGACCGCAGCGATGATCTCGACGAACCAACTGAAGAACGGCAACCACATCGAGGTCGAGGGCACGATCTTCAAGGTGCTCGACTCCCAGCACGTCAAGCCCGGCAAGGGCTCGGCGTTCGTGCGCACCAAGCTGCGCCGCACCTCGGACGGCAACGTCATCGACCGCACGTTCCGCTCGGGGGAGAAGTTCCGCTCCGTGCGCACCGAGGCCCGCAAGATGACCTTCCTCTACGCGGACGGCACCGACGCGCACTTCATGGACTCCAGCTCCTACGAGCAGCTGGCGATCCCGCAGGGGACCTTGGCCGACAAGCTGCGCTGGACCAAGCCCAACGACGACGTCGACCTGCTCTTCGTCGACGACGTCCCCGGCGACATCCAGCTGCCCTCGTCGGTCGAGCTCGAGGTCACCCACACCGAGCCGGGCCTGCGCGGCGACACCGCCTCGGGTGGCGGCTCCAAGCCGGCGACGCTGGAGACCGGCGCCGAGATCGCCGTGCCGCTCTTCGTGAACATCGGCGACCGGGTCAAGGTGCAGACCGAGACCGGTGCCTACATGTCGCGCGCCTAGCGTCGTCGGGCCGCGCGGCCCGACCATCCGTCCAGGCGCGCGTCGGCCGGGCGCCGCGGGCGCTCATGTCGGCGTGTCGCCGCGCCGAAGGGGGGTGCATGGCAAGTTCCCCTGTCGTCGGCGCGGCCATGTCCGTGCCCGTGCCGGCCGTCGCGCCCGCTCCGGTCGTCGCCCACGACCGGCCCGTGTCCCGCGCGTCGTGGCTGGACCGCTGGATCGAGTCGTGCGCCGACCTGCGGCGCCTGCAGCGCTCGCACCCGATGATGGACGCCGTCATCGACGAGGTCGACGGGCGGATGATCCGCGTCGGGGAGCAGTGGCTGGCCGACTTCGCCTCCTGCAACTACCTCGGCTTCGACCTCGACCGCGAGATCATGGACGCGATCCCCGCGCAGGTCGAGGCGTGGGGGACCCACCCGAGCTGGTCGCGCCTGCTCGGCTCGCCCGTCCTCTACGAGGAGATCGAGGAGCGCCTCGCCGGCCTGCTGGGCAGCCCCGACGCGCTCGTGCTGCCGACGATCACCCACATCCACATGTCGGTGATCCCGCTGCTGGCGGCCTCGGGGACGATCTTCCTCGACGCCCGCGCGCACAAGACGATCTACGACGGCTGCCAGGCGGCGCGCTCGCGCGGCGCGGCGGTCCGCCGCTTCCGCTTCGAGGACCCCGACCACCTGGACTCGCTGCTGAGCGCCGAACGCGACGCGACGCGCCTGGTGTGCATGGACGGCGTCAACTCGATGACCGGCAACGCCCCGGACCTGCGCGCCTTCGCGGCGGTGGCCCGGAAGCACGGCGCGCTGCTCTACGTCGACGACGCGCACGGCTTCGGCGTCATCGGCGAGCGCTCGCCCGCCGAGACGTCGCCCTACGGCACGCGGGGCAACAGCATCGTGCGCTACGCCGACGAGACCTACGACGACCTCGTGCTCGTGGGTGGCTTCTCCAAGGCCTACTCGTCCCTGCTGGCCTTCATCGCCTGCCCCACCGAGGTCAAGGACCTGCTCAAGGTCGCGGCGCCGCCGTACCTCTACTCGGGCCCCTCGCCCGTGGCGTCGCTGGCCACCGTGCTGGCGGGCTTCGACGTCAACGAGTCCCGCGGCGACGCCCTGCGCGCGGAGCTGCACCGGCTGACCGCCCGCGTGCTGGACTGCCTCGACCGCCTGGACGTGCACACCCCGAACCACTCGGGCTTCCCGATCGTGGAGGTCCCCGTGGCCCACCACGAGCTCATCGACGAGGTCGGCCGCCACCTCTTCGACCACGGCGTCTACGTCACCCTGGCCGCCTACCCGCTCGTGCCCAAGGAGGAGGTCGGCTTCCGGGTCCAGCTGACCGCCGCGAACACCGACGCGGAGGTCGACACGCTCATCGCCGTCCTCGAGGACATCGCCGCGCGCGGCTGGCTGCGCTCCCGCGGGGAGCTCACGTGAGCACGTCGACCGCCGGCCTGCGGCCGGTGCGCGCCTACCTCGGCGCCTGCGCGGTGCTCATGGCGCTCTTCGCCGCCGTGCCGCCCTTCGCGGGCAACGGCCTGCTCATGAACCTCCTCGGGCTCTCGCCCGTCGTGGCGATCCTCGTCGGCGTGCGCCTGCACCGGCCGCGCTCGCGGGGGCCGTGGCTCTGCTTCGCCGCGGGCCTGCTGCTCTTCTGGCTCGGCGACCTCTACACGATCGGCTACCCGCGCCTGTTCGGCGGCGAGGTGCCCTTCCCGTCGATCGGCGACGCGGCCTACGTCGGCGTCTACCCGCTGCTGATGGCGGGGCTCCTGCTGCTCGTCCGGCGCCGCAACCCGGGCCACGACCGGGCCGGCAACATCGACACGCTGATCATCACCATCGGCCTCGGGCTGCTGTCGTGGGTCGGGCTGATCGCGCCCTACCTGCACGACGACTCGCTCGGCGTGCTGGCCAAGCTGACCTCGGTCGCCTACCCGCTCGGCGACATCCTGCTGCTGGCCGCCGCGGTGCGCCTCGCCGTCGACACGGGCCGCCGCGAGAGCTCGTTCCAC
>CAXUES010000220.1:0-5680 GCA_964250185.1 uncultured Solirubrobacteraceae bacterium
CGTGCCCGGCGGCGCGACGGCCGCCCGCTCGACGCGGCGCGCCGCCCGCGGCGCCGGCCGCTCGCGCTCCTGGTGGACGGCCACCGCGCCGCCGCCGGCCGCGAGCGCCGCCGCGGCGGCGGCCACCGCGGCGAGCTTCCCGTTGGTGACCGACTCGCCGACGGCCGTGATGGTCGCCGCGCGCTCGTGCACGCCGCCCGCCACCGCCTCGTAGAAGCGCAGGAGCAGGCCCGGCACGTGCTCGTGGGCGCCCGACGCGCCCGACCCCGCCAGCACCCCGGCCGGCAGCAGCACCCCGAGGCCCCGCTCCGCGTCGTGCAGCGCGCCGAGCTCCGCCCGGCAGCCCCCGCACCCGCGCAGGTGGCGGCGCAGCTCGCGCGCGTCGCCCGGAGCGAGCTCCTCGTCCAACGAGGCCGACAGGAGCGGCGCGTAGCGCGCGCACGCGTCGCCCGCCTCGAGGTCGGCCCGGTGGCGCAGCAGCGCCTTGCGGCCCTCGCTCAGGAGGCGGTTGACCTTCGTGTGCGACCACGAGGTCTCCGCCTGGATCTCCGCGTAGCTCAGGCCGCTCGCCCGCAGCCACAGCGCGCGGACCTCGGCGGGCTTGAGCCGGCCGAGCGCCTCCGCGGCGCGCAGGACGTCGTCGCGGCCGAGGGCCGCGTCCTCGGGAGAGGGCTCCCAGCGCGCATCGAGCGCGTCGAGCGCCGCCTCCTCCACCCCGACGTACGTCGCGCGGGCGCGCCGGACGGCGCCGCACTCGTGGCGGAGCACGACGTACAGCCACCGGTGGGCGGTGGCGGCCTCGAGGCGCCGGGCGTGGCGCACGAGCTGCTCCAGCGCCCGCTGGTAGGCGTCGTGCGCGTCGTCCGCGCACCTCGTCTGCCTGCGGGCAGACCGGATGAGGTCGTCGGCGTGGCGCTGCACGAGCGCGACGACGAGCGCCTCCGCCTGCTCCGGCGAGCGCAGGCAGGCGGACGCCACCGGCGCCGGGGCGTCGGTCGGGTCGTCGGGGAGCTGCTCGGCGGTGGCGGCCACGATCTGCTGGTCCTAGGTGCAGCATCGCCCGACTCGCCCCCGTCGGTCCAGCTCGGTTCCCGCTATTAGCGGGCTTCGCCTAGCGGTCGAGCAGGTCGTCGAGCGAGCGCTGGCCGCCGCGCTCGGGCGCCGCGCCGCGCGGGCGCGCCGCGCGAGCCCAGTGCTCCACGACGTCGCCGGGCTTCACCCGGCGGACGCTCACCCCGCGCTCGACGGGCTCCACCGACCAGCCGCCGACCACCCGGCCGCGCACGAGCGCGTGGAAGATCCGGCCGCCGGCCGAGACGCGGAGCATGTCGCCCGGGGTGATGTCGTCGCCGCTCATCGGGGTGGAGGATCCCAGCACAGCCGTCGGACGGCTCCCCTCCCCGCCGACGGGCCCGGCGCTCACGCGCCGAGCACGCGGGCGATCGCCTCGACCCGCTCGGCGGGCGCCGCCTCCAGCGCCGAGCCCGCCCGCATGCGCTCCGACGACGCGGGCTGCGCCCAGTTCTGCAGCGCGAGGTCGAGCGTGCCGAGCGGCACCTCGGCGGCTTGGGCGAGCTCGCTCGCCCGCCGCGCCAGCAGCACCGTCTCGCCGATCCCGAAGACCCGCTTGGCCGCGATCGTCACCGGCGCCGTGGCGTCGGACAGCGCGAGCGAGCCCGGCTCGAGGTCGACGAGCCCGAGCCGGCCGGCGAGGACGAGCAGCTCGTAGCGCGCCGTCCGGCCGAGGCCCGGCAGCGCCAGGCGCTCGTAGGCGCGGTCGAAGCGGCGCTGCGGGCTCCACGACGCCTCGCCGGCCAGTCCGGCGTGCTGGGTGGTGTTGCGCTCCGCCCAGCCGCGGTAGGCGGCCAGCGTCTCCGAGCCGCGCGCCGGGACGTGCGCGGTCCGCGGACCCGTCGCCACGCCGTCGAGCTCGGGCAGGTCGCCGCCGGCCCACGGGACCCGGACGGCCTCGATCGCCGCGAACGGCGCCTCGACGCCCTCCAGCGGCGAGAGGTAGGCGATCAGCGCGCACGTCCACAGCGCCTCCTCGACCTCGTCGGGCGTGGCCGCGGCCGTGGCGTGGGCGAGCGGGCCGGGCGGGTCGGTGGAGAGCTCCTCCAGCCGCACGGCCGCGAAGGCGAGCTCGTCGGCCAGGCGGACGGCGTCCGCCGAGGCGCGCAGGCCCGGGACGAGCTCGTGCTCGTAGCCGTCGTCGGCGTTGCGCGCGACCCGGCGCACGACGAGGTCACCGGCCGAGCGCGAGCGCCGCTTCGGCGTGGCGGTGGGCGCACCGCCGGGGGTGCTGGCCCGCCGGGCGGGCATGCCGCGCTCCGCCGGGGTGGGCTCGGAGCGCTGGCGCTCGACCCGCGAGCAGATCGGGCAGCGCTCCAGGAGGCGGTTGTGACGACAGAAGGCGGGCACCGGGGCGACAGCGTACGCCGCGCGCCCGGACGCCGAGCGGTCCGGGGCCTGCGCCCCGGACCGCCCTCAGCGGACTACTTCTTGCAGGGGCCGGCCTTGCGGCTGACCACGGTCTGGTAGCCGGGCCGCGTCGTCACGCCGTCGGCCTCGACCAGGCCGGCATCGAACGCCTGGATCTCCGGCGCGCCCAGGAAGTTGTAGACGTACAGGCGCTTGATGCGCTTGTTGGACTTGGCGATCGTGAACATGCACCCCAGGGCGCGGTTCGCACGGGTCACGTCACGCGGGAACGACCCGCTCGTGGCGCTGCCGAGCTGCACGATGCCGCCGGTCTCCGTCGCCCAGACCTCGCCCTTGGAGCCGAAGGCCTTGATGATCTTCTTGGTCCGCGTCTGGGAGAAGCGGTTGGTGTCGGAGTAGTTGTGCAGGCCCCAGATCTTCGGGGTGCCCTTGGCCGACTTCTTGAACGCCTTGATGTAGGCGATGGCCCCGCCGGGGTTGTCCTCGTCGAGGACGTCCAGCGCGACGATCTTGTACTTCGAGCCCGTGAAGACCTTCCGCGAGGCGTCGAAGTACTGCGCGGCGCGCTTGGCGTTCTTGACGCCGGCCGTCGGCTGGCCCTCGCCACCCGCCCGCACCTTGCGGTTGACCTCGTTCCACACCGAGATGTCCCGCACGTCGGGGTAGGCCTTCTTGAAGGCCTTGATCTCCTTGGTGTAGGCGGCCACCGACGGCAGCTTGCGCGCGGACGACGTCGACGTGCGCGAGTGCTCGAAGGAGACGAGGATCCGCTGGTGGGCGGCGATCGCGCCCGCGTGCCAGCCGTTCCACTTGGCCAGCTGGACGGCGTCCTTGCGGAAGTCGTAGGGCAGCACGTAGCGGGCGTACTTCGACTTGAGCGCCGGGAACAGCGGGCTCGCGAACGTCGAGGCGCCCTGGTCGGAGATGCCGATCGTGGCGGCGCCGGCGGTGGCGGCGGTGCCGGCGGGCACGGCCACGGCGAGGCCGGCGGCCAGGCCGGCGAGAAGGGTCCGTCGTTGCAAGTGCGTCTGCCTCCTGCGGGATCGCTTGCGGATGGCGTGCGGGGACGCGAGCGAGCCGCTCCCCCCACGGGACGTCAGAGCCTAGACGCCCCGACGGCGGCCGGAGTTGCGCCCAGCGTCGGGAGGAACAGGCCGGTGGCGAAGACCACGGCCCGCTCCACGTCGGCGGGCTCCTGCTCGAGCATGGCCACGCCGACCTCGTAGCCCGCGCCCACCATGGCGGCGGCCGTGAGCTCGACGTCCACGTCGGGCGGCGCGAGGCCCGCGGCGATCGCCGCGCGGATGTCGGCGGCCAGGTCGGCTTGGGACGCGAAGAAGGCCGACTGGTCGAACATCGCCCGGATCGTCCCGGCGTTGCGCCGCAGCACGCCGAAGCGGCGCGGGTCCTCGGCGAGCGCGGAGAAGTACGCGTCGAAGCCGCCACGCACGAACGAGGCGAGGTCGGTGGCCGCGGCGCGGGCCGCGTGCATCCGCGCGCGCACGTCCTCGGCCGCCTCGTCCACGAGCTCGCGCAGCACCGACTCCTTGTCGGGGAAGTGGTTGTAGAACGTCCCCGCCGCCAGGTCGGTACGCCGGACGATGTCGCGCACGGTCGTCGCGCCGTAGCCCAGCTCGGCGAACGCGTCGGCCGCCGCGTCGAGGATCGCCTGGCGGTTGGCCGCCTTGGTCGCCGCGCGACGGCCCTCCGGCACGCCGCTCCTACGAGGCCGCGCCGGCCGGCGTGACGCTGCGGCCCGGGGACGTGGGCGGGGAGCCGTCCGGACCGGCGCCGCCGTGGCCCGACGTCCTGCGCAGCGAGATGAGGATCGACGCGGTCAGCGCGACGATGATGACCCCCAACGAGAGGCCGATCGGGATGTGGTAGAGGTCCTCGATCAGCATCTTCACCCCGATGAAGACGAGGATGAAGGCGAGCCCCAGGCCGAGGTAGGCGAAGCGCTCGCGGGCGCCCTCCAGCAGCGCGAAGAGCGCGCGGAGCCCGAGCAGCGCGAAGGCGTTCGCGCTGAAGACGATGAACGTGTCGGTCGTGATGCCGAAGATCGCGGGGATCGAGTCGACGGCGAAGATGATGTCGGCCGTGGCGACCGCGGCGACGACGGCGAGCAGCGGCGTGGCCATCCGCTTGCCGCCCTCCTTGACGAAGTACGAGCTGCCCCGGTAGTCGTCGGTCACCGGCATGATCTTGGAGAGGATGATCTTGCCCGGGTTCTTGTCCGGGTCGATCGACTCCTGCTTGCCGTGCTGCAGCGCCATCCGGATGCCCGTGACGAGCAGGATGAAGCCGAAGATGTAAAGCACGAAGTCGAAGGCGTCGATGATCGCCGCGCCCGCCAGGATGAAGATGAGCCGCAGGAAGAGCGCGAAGATGATCCCGAGCTCGAGGACGTCCTGCTTCTCCCGGGTCGGCACGGCCATCGCCCCGAAGAGCAGCGAGAAGACGAAGACGTTGTCCAGCGAGAGCGAGCGCTCCAGCAGGTAGCCCGTGAGGTACTCGGTGCCGGCCTTCTGGCTCTCGGCGAGGAGCAGGAACACGCCGAAGAGCAGCGCCACGACGATCCAGCCGACGCTCCAGGCGGTCGCGCGCTTGAGCGACGGCGGCGTCTCGTGGTCGCGCTGGAAGAACTTGAAGTCCACCACGAAGCTGATCGCGATGAAGACGATGAGCCCTCCCCACAACCAGACGGACGCGTTGATCGGGTCGTCAGGCACGCCGAGGACCTTGCCCGGCGAACCTCAAGGGAACCTTCAGGATGCGGCGGGCATGGCGCCGTCGGTGTGCGACGGCGGGCCCTCGGGGCCCTCGTCCTGCGCGGTGGTGTTGCCCGAGGCGATGGCGCTGTCGGCCGCCGCGCCGGCGCCCGACGAGCCCAGCCCGCCGAGGTAGCGATCGCACATCCGCGCAGCCTGGCGGCCCTCGTTGATCGCCCACACCACAAGCGACTGCCCACGGCGGCAGTCGCCGGCCGCGAAGACGCCGTCGATGGACGTCGAGTAGGTCGGAGCGCTCACGTTGCCGCGCGCGTCCAGCGACAGGCCGAGCTGCTCGAGCAGCTCGCGCTCCGGGTGCAGGAAGCCCATGGCGAGCAGGACGAGGTCCGCCGGCAGCTCTCGCTCGGTGCCCTCCACGGCGCCGAAGGGCGGGGCGGCCTCGGCGTCGGCGATGCGCAGCGCGCGGACCGAGCCGTCCTCGTTGGTCAGCACCTCCGTGGTGGCCA
>CAXUES010000221.1:0-5666 GCA_964250185.1 uncultured Solirubrobacteraceae bacterium
CCTACTGGTACTGGGTCATCGGCTCGTCGGTCGCGTTCGCCCTCACGCGAGGCATCGGCGCGGCCGTAGGCGATGTTGTCGGCCACGGAGGCCGAGAAGAGGAAGGGGGAGTCGTCGACGATGGCGATCTCGCTGCGCAGCGCCGCCGGATCCAGCGCGCGCACGTCGACGCCGTCGATCTCCACCGTCCCCGACGTCGGGTCGTACAGCCGCGGCAGCAGCTGGACCAGCGCGGTCTTGCCCGAGCCCGTCGCGCCGATGAGCGCGACGATGCGCCCCGCCGGGACGTCGAGGTCGACGTCGACGAGCGCGGCCTCTTGGGTGCCCTCGTAGCGCAGGGTGACGTCGCGCAGCACCACGTGGCCGCGCCCGTCGGCGGGCAGCGCCTGCGGGTGCTCCGGCGCGACGATCGCGGGCTCGCGGTCGAGCACCTGGAAGATCCGTCGCCCCGAGGCCGTCGCGCGCTGCGCCAGGCCGAGGGTCATGCCGAGCTGGCGCATCGGCCCGAGCAGCATGAGCAGGTAGCTGTAGAAGGCGGTGAACTGCCCGATCGTCAGCCCGCCGTCGATGACCTGGCGCCCGCCGACGAAGAGGATCGCCGCGAGCCCGAGCTGCGGGAGGAAGGAGATGTACGGCGTGTAGAACGCCTGCAGCCGGGTGGAGATCATCGACTGCGTGAAGAGGCGGCCGACGGTCCGGTCGAAGCGCACGCGCTGGCGCTCCTCGGCGGCGAACGCCTTGACCACGCGCACGCCGGCGACGTTCTCCTCCACGTCGGCGGTGAGCTCGGCCAGGCGCTGCTGGACCTCCTGCACCGCGGGCCGGTTGCGCCGGCCGTAGCGGTAGGCGACCACCACGACGACGGGCACGGGCAGCAGCGAGATGCCGGCCAGGAGCGGGTCGACGATGACCATGGCCACGCCCGCTAGCAGGATGGTCAGCGCGGCCTGCATGAGGAACACGAGGCCGTAGCCGAGGAAGAAGCGCACGGCCTGCAGGTCGACGGTGGCCCGCGACATGAGCTGGCCGGTCTGCTGGCGGTCGAAGAACGCCAGCTCGAGGCCCAGCAGGTGGCCGTAGAGGCGCTCGCGCAGGTCGTACTCGACGCCGAGCGAGACGCGCCCGGCGACCATCCGCCGGAAGTACGTCAGCACGAGGCGCAGGACGCCCGCCACCGCGACGGCGATCCCGAGCTCCACGAGCCCCGCGGAGTCGCCGTTGGCCACGCGGTCGACGGCGCGGCCGGTGAGGTAGGGGATGGCGACCGTGGCCAGCATGGCCACGGCGGCGAGCGCCGCCGACACGCCGAGGTCACGGCGGTACGGGCGCAGGAAGAGCAGCAGTCGGCGGAACGTCCCCATCTGGGAGCCACTCTAGGTGGGGCTGCGTTGTCCTCACGACCCGTCCTGTGGTCCCATGGGGGCATGCGCGCCACGTCCTCCGACGCCCCCTCGCTCACCCTGATGCACAACCCGCACTGCCCGACCTCGGTGCACGCGCTGGAGGCGCTGGAGGGAGCGGGCCGCGACGTGGAGGTGCGGAAGTACCTGCTGGTGGCCGAGCGCCTGAGCGAGGCGGAGGTGCGCTCGCTGGCCCAGCGCCTGGTCGGCGATCCCGTCGACGCGCTCATCCGCCGCGACAAGCAGCAGCGCGACCTGGGCCTGGAGGCCGACGGCCTCGGGCTCGACGAGGTCGTCGCGATCCTCGTGGAGCACCCCGCGCTCCTGCAGCGGCCGATCCTCGACGACGGCACCGACGTGGTCATCGGCCGCCCGCGGGCGCGCCAGGACGCCTGGGCCGCCGCGGGCCGCGCCGTGGTCGCGTGAGCACGATGCTCGCCGGGCTCTGCGACAGCTGCGCCTGGCAGCAGGAGGTGCGCACGGGGCGCGGCTCGGTGTTCTCGCTCTGCCGCCGGGCGAAGGAGGACCCCCGCTTCCCGAAGTACCCGCGGGTCCCGGTGGGCTCCTGCCCGGGCTACGAGCCCCGCCCGCCCGCCCGGGACGAGGGCGGGCAGGCGGGAGCAGCGCCCGCGGACCCGACGGGCTAGAGCACCCGTGGCGTGGTCGGCGCGAGCACCCCGGCAGCTGCGCGCAGCGCCACGGGGGCGGAGGCGGCGACGCGCGCTCCACCGGGGACCGGGAGACCCAGCAGCGCCCGCCGCAGCTGCGAGTCGGAGGTGACGAACGTGACCTCGGCGCCCCGCGAGGCGGCCAGGAGGTGCACGCCGAGGAGCATGGCGGTCGCGGTGGGGCTCAGCGGGCCCGGGGGCTCCAGCGCGACGACGACGCAGCCGGCGCCCGCGGCGAGCGAGGCGGCGGCCGAGGCGGCCAGGCGGCAGAGGCCGGACTCGGTCAGGTCGGCGGAGACGAGCCCCACGCGGCGCACGTCGAGGTGCTGCTCCATGTCGATCCCCCTGTCGCTGGCCCGCCCGACGCGCCCCCACGCGTCCGCTGCGAGGCCCGGAGCGCGCTGCGCCGCCGGGCGGTGCGGATGATGGCGCGGGTGCTCCGCGGCGTCAAGCGGGGACGGGCGGGCTCACCAGACCGTGTAGTACAGGGCGCCGAGCACGACGGCCTGCGCGGCGAGCGTCGCGGCGACGAGGCGGATGCGTGCCGGCGGCAGGACGGCGGCCGCGGCGACGCACGCCCACGGCACGAACGGCAGCCAGATGCGCTCGGTCTCCGCCTTGGTGAAGCCCGCCAGCGAGGCGACGAGGACGACCACCAGCAGCCCGAGCGCGGCCGGTGCGGCGCCGCGGCGGATCGCGGCGATCGCCCCGCCGGCGATGGCGGGGCCGAGCATGAGGGCGAACGCGACCGACGAGCCGATGACCCAGTACCAGTAGGGGCGCACCGAGGCGACGCTCTGGCGGTAGTAGGCCTCGACCTCCTTGAGCGCGCCGATCGGGTCATAGCCCGTGGTCAGCGCGAGCAGGCCCTGCCCCCCGAGCAGCACGATCCCGCAGGCCACGGCGAGGCCGAGCGCGGGCCGCCAGCCGTCGCGGCGCAGCACCGCGACCGCGGTGAAGGCGCCCACGGCCAGCAGCGCCCAGCTCAGCAGGCTGCACAGCAGGAAGGCCACGACGCCGAGGGCCCGCGGGAGGCGCCCGCGCGCGCAGAGCAGCGCCGAGGCGCCCGCGCCCGCGGCGGCCATCGTCACGTCGGCCGACGTGACGCCGTAGAGGATCGCCACGGGGGAGAGCGCGCAGAGCACCGCGGCCTGGCGGACGGCGACGCGCTCGAGCTCCAGCACGGACGCCAGCGCGTAGGTGGCCGCGGGCAGCGCCGCGAAGCAGGCGATGCACAGCGCGGCCATCTGGCCCGCGGTGGTGATGCCGGTCCAGTGCAGGACGAGCATGAGCAGCGGGGGGTGGCCCGCCACGTTGACCGGCAGCGAGCTGGTCAGCTCGGCGAAGCGGTCCAGGAAGAAGCCCGTGCCGTAGTCGAAGGCGCCCAGGCCTGGGAGGTACTCGTTCTTGGCCTCGAACGAGCCGCCCGTGCCGGTGTCGAAGATGCTCGACCAGCCCGCCACGCCCTCGCGCATCGCGTTGACGGCCAGGCCGAGCACGAGCGCCAGCGCGCAGGCGCCCAGGACGGTCGCCCACGGCCGCAGCTCCCGCCCCACGAGCAGCCCGGCGACGGGCACGGCGGCGATCCCGGCGAGCACCCCGACCACGGCGAGCGGGTCGAGGTCGACCCCGAAGGACATGACGAACGGCGGGGTGGCGACGCCGAGCGCGGTCGGGTCGCCCGCGCGCAGGACCGTGCCCCAGACGACCACCGCGACGGCGACGAGCCCGGCGAGCCAGACCTCGAGTGGCACATGGGCACGGCGCACGCGGGCGGAGGGTACGGGCTGCGGGCCCCGCGGGGCTGGCATCCTGCCCAGTCGCCCGTGCCCCGTCGCCTCGCCGTGCCCCTGCTCGTCGCCCTGCTCCTGACGGGCTGCGGCTCGGCGTCCCCCGCCGACCTGCCGCCCGCGCAGACCACGCCGCTGCCCACGCCCGACGTGGCCCGGCGGCCCGCGCCGGCCGGCCGGGTCGTCCGCGTCGCGCCCGACGACGCCGGCCTGGGCGACGCGGTCGGGGTGGGGGACCGCATCGCGGTGGTCCAGGCGCGGCCCGCGGCGCTCCTGCTCCTGGACGCGCGGGGCCGCGTCCGCGCGCGGACGGCGCTGCCCGGACCGGCGCAGTCGGCGCCGGTGGAGGACCGCGGCGACGTGCTCCTCGCCGCGGGGGACCGCGTCCTGCGCATCGACCCGGCCACGGGCTCGGTCGTCGCGCGGCTGGACCGCCGCGCCACGGCCATCGCCCGCGTCGACGGAGGCCTGGCCACGCTGGATCCTGCTCAGGGCACGCTGACCGTCGCCCCGGAGGCGGGCGCCGGCACGCCGGTGCGGATCCCGGTGGGCGCCGGCGCGACCGGCGTCGTGCGCGTCGGCGAGGGGGGCGAGATCGCCGTGCTCGACGGTCGCGCCCGCACCGTGACGCTGCTCGACGCGCGCACGGGCGAGCGGCTCGGGCGCACCAACGCCGGCGTCGCGCCGACGCGGCTGGCCTCGCGGGGGCGCTGGCTGTGGGTCACCGACACCCGCGGCGGCGCCGTGCTGGTGTTCTCGGTCGCCCGTCGGGAGCTGCTCATCGACCGGCGCGTCTTCGTGCCCGGCGGGCACTACGCGCTGCTCGAGCAGCTGCGCGGCTCGGCCACCCCGCAGGAGCGCACGCGCCTGCAGGTGCTCCAGACGCAGGCCGCGCAGATCGGCGAGCTCACGGCCAACGGCCGTCCCAACCAGCTCGCACGCCGCGACGCGCTGCCCGACGCGCGGGGCCTCGCCTTCGCTCCCGGCGCCGGGGTCCTCGCGGTGACCTCAGGCGGCCGGGTGCAGCTCGTCGACCTGCCCGCGGTGGACCCGGAGCAGGCGGACGACGTACCAGAGGGCTGAGGCTGCGACGAGCCCGATGACCACGAGCACGTAGGACAGGCCGAACCCGGTGGGGGTGAACCCGGCGACGCGGTCGAGGTTGCCCGGGGCCCGCGAGGTGACCAGCGGGAACGAGACGAGCAGCACGACCGCGGCCAGCGCGAAGGGCACCCGCACGTGGTTGACCACCGGCACGCGCGGCGCGCCGCGACCGCGGCGCCGGCGGGCGCGCGTGACGAGCATGAGCACGCGGTCCAGCAGCGTGTAGGCGGGCAGCACGACGAGGTCGTGCAGCAGCGCCGCGCCGACGAACCAGACGATCCAGTCCTTGGCGCCCTGCGCGTCCAAGGCGTTGGCGATCGCCCACGCCGAGACGGCGAAGAGGGCGATGTGGCCGACGAGGTGCAGGGGCGAGGCGCCGTAGCGCGAGGCGAGGGAGCGCATCAGCTCTGGCTCGAGAAGGTCATCCGCGCGACCCACTTGGTGTTGTGGACGCCGGGCAGGCCGGGGACGATGACCCGCGCGGGGAAGCCGTGGTCCAGCGAGAGCGGCTCGCCGTTGACGGCCAACGCGAGGATCGCGTCGTCGTCGGTGAAGTCGCCGCGGCTCAGCGACGCCTTGGCCAGCACGCCGCGCGGCTGCAGCGACTGGACGAAGACGGACTCGGCGCCGACCGCGCCGGCCGCCTCGGCGAGGTCGCGCAGGCGCACGCCGGTCCACGTCTGGCGGGTCGACCAGCCCTCGAC